>JAZFVY010000056.1:0-3920 GCA_036447975.1 Desulfobacterales bacterium | reverse complement strand
TCAATGCCCTGAAACTCTCCTCGCTCTCCTGTTGCGCTTCTTCTGCCTGCTTTTGAAGTGTGAAATCCTGACCAGAACTTAAACTGCCGATAACTGTTCCATCATCAGTTCTTTCGACGGTGTTGTTCCATCACATATATTTCCTTTCACCTGCTTTTGTAATCACTTCATTCTCAAAATACTCAACCGGTTCCATCTCTCCTGCAATCACTTTGTTGTGGACATTAATGATCATATCTCTTTGTTCTGTCGGGATGACCGTTTCAAACCAGTTCTTGCCCAAAATTTCTTTTTCTTCATAACCTAAAACATCACACCCACGCCTGTTGATCAGCGTTACTATTCCAGTGGTATCAAGACCCAATATTATTGCTTCCGAAATAGAAAGATATTTTTCAGCCTTTTCCTTTTCATTTATAATTTTTACCTCGGCCCACTTGCGTTCGGTGATACTTTTCTTCAGTCCTTGAAAAATAAAAAATATGCCGCCTATTCCAAGAATCCACAGCAGAATATGTGTAAGCGTATACTGCATCAACTCTTTACGTTCCCTTTGCAGATACAAGCTTAGTGGTATCGAGACACTCACCCCACCGCGAATGTCACCCACTTTGTAGCCCTGAAAACCATGACATTTCAAGCAACCTTTTTCCGTTACCATTGGCCGCATGAGGCGAAAATAAGGTTCGTTTTCGATTTTAGTAAACTCAATCCTCTCCTTCACACCCTGTTCAAATACTTTGAGTGCATCCCGCTCCCAAGAATCGGCTCTTTCTCGGGCCGTAATGATTTCAGGCTGGTAATATGTCCAATAATATTGTAAAGATCAGCAAATTCCTTATTGAGTTGACGGACCATATAAGCGGGGTTCATTAACGTAAGCTTTTTGCCGGCTGGTGTGGTGATATCGCGTTCAGGCACATGTCTCAGGTAAGGGTTGGGGGGAGTCAGCAAGTCAGTATAGACATAGATTCCTCCATGTTTAGAAGCCCAATAGCGAATCGTCTGGTCTTTATCGAAATGTGCATGGGCCTCTTTTGAAGCCATTTCCCGTGTTGTTGCCTTCCTTGCATGAATATCCCAGACTGTTGAGAAAGCTATTACAGCCGTCCAAAAAAATACGAGCCCAAATATTATGGATTTGAGACGAGGTTGCTGCCTATTCATAATGTCTGAATCGGATTTCTGTTCCAACTCTTCATAGGTAGGTTTTGTGGCCATTAGATTATCCCCCCAATTTCTACAAAAATAAAAAAGCTCATACAATGGTACAATTCAGTGCCAGAATTTATTAGCCTTTATACATTGCATAGGGCTTACCCACTAAATCGAGTAATATTATTAATTATGCTTGAGAAATGTGAAATACCATGAGGAAATTAGAACTGCAAATATTTTAATTTGTAAAATTGAAATTAAGGGTGTTGATCAGATTAGTAAAATTCAGCAATCAGACAAGTTTTGTTTTAAGGGTAATCTTGGTTATTGCTTGCAAGATTAGCAAATATCAATCATGTCAATAGGATGAGATAAGCTTTACATACCTTGCGGTCAGTTTCAGAGCCGTTATGAAAATCAGCTCATCCTCCTCCAAAATATGTTGTATAATTTGGTTGAGACCCGTTCCAATCTTAAAGTGACGATGTATGGTTTTAAGTTTGACAAAGATCGCCGAAAAGGCTATTTATATAAACAATTTTCCTTCATTTGGCGGCAAATCATCCAAAAAGATAACTCCAACCTTCCTTCGATATACAGATTGTTGTATTTAAAACATTAAGGGGGTGACCCCATGACTACAGAAGAATTTATACGTAAACCCACCACTATCCTCCATGCCGATGTAAAAGACTACAGCCGCCTCATGGGTGAAGATGAGGATGCAACCGTTCGCACCTTAACCGCCTATAGGGAAGTTATGGACGTATTCATCCAGAAATGTCGAGGCCGTATGGGCCTTATGTAAGTTTACATAGCTTGCATTACTTAAGAACAGGCTCTCATTGAGTAACAAATGAAGGCTCAAGTTTGCAGGAGGCCGGGTTTCCTTCAGAGGGAAATATCATTGTGTCAGAAGTGATAGTCTGAAATTTACTACTATGACCATTGTAGACATAGAGGTGTTGCGCAGCCTGCCCTTTCTGAAAGAGGCCAGGACGGACGTAATAGAAGGGCTGGCCAAAGTCGCGGTAGAAAGAAGCTTCCAGACGGGTCAGATCATTTTCCAAGAAGGCTCCACGGGCCGAGAGATGTGCGTGATCGTCGAGGGGCTAGTAGAGGTTGTAAAGGGACATGGTGCCGATGAGACGGTGCTCGCCCAGCGCGGTCTGGGGGACTTCTTTGGCGAGATGAGTCTCATCGAGGCCGGTCCGCGCTTCGCTACTATTCGCACGCTGGAGCCTACTCGGCTGTTGGAATTCTCCGAGCAAAGCTTGCGGCCCGTGTTGCTTCGACAGCCCCTGTTGTTATATGAGATCGTCCGGGAACTCAGCGCCCGGGTGCGCAAGGCCGATCTGCAGATGATCGCTGACCTGCAGCGCAAGAATAGGGATCTGGCTCAGGCTTACCGTGAACTGCAAGAAGCTCAAACCGCTCTGGTTGAGAAGGAGAGGCTGGAGCGTGAACTGGAGCTGGCCAGTGAATTGCAGCAGAGCATCCTCCCTCATGAGTTTCCGGATCTACCGGGGTTCAGTTGTAAAGCTCGCAGCCAGCCAGCCCGGCAGGTGGGTGGCGACTTTTATGACATCATCCCGCTGGGCAGAGGGCGTGTGGGGTTTATCATGGCAGATGTATCGGACAAAGGCATGTCCGCCGCCCTATACATGGCTCTTACGCGTAGCCTGATCCATGTCGAGGCCAAACGAAGCTCCTCGCCTCGGGAAGTACTGTTGAGCGTTAACAGATTGCTGCTGGAGATGACCAAGACAGATACATTTGTCTCTGTTTTTTATGGTGTACTTGACACTGATCATAGCAACCTGCGGTATGCCCGGGCCGGTCACGATCTCCCATTACTCTTCAGCTCTACAACTGGTGAATGCCGAACCCTAACGGGCAAAGGGACCGTGCTTGGTTTTATCGAGGAAGTGGGCCTGGAGGAGGTGGACGTGGACCTGGGGCCCAGCGACCTACTAATCCTCTACACTGACGGAATCACGGAAGCCAGATCACTGGCAGGTGAGTTCTTCGGGAAGGAGCGCCTGCGCAAGTTTGTCAACGATGTCGGTGGGCTGGGTGCTGGTGATATGTGTGACCATATCTTCGAGCACGTAAATCACTTCCAGATGGGGGCTGTGCAGCACGACGACATGGCTCTGTTGGTGGTAAAGGCCCATGCAAGGAGTTGAACTTCACGCGTCAACTTGATGTTGTGAATTGATTGGATAACAACGGCTCCTGTCGGAATACTGGAAAAACAGAACATTTCAGCATGTATCATGCTTAAGTTTTGGGAGTACCAAAGTACAGATTTCTTGCCAATATAAATAAAATTAGCAGTTATCAGGATATTGAGATAAGTGTTTCGTATATGTAATACGGGATGCTCGACTTCTTGCCTAATGTTACACATGCAAAATATTTGAATTTATAGCAGATTTAGTTTGTAAATTAAGCATTTTTAGGGCTTCAATTTTTCCAGGTTCAGGCAGTATCGTGAATTTTAATTCCAATAGCCAGTATACAAGAAATAGGCTCAAAAAAGAAAGGCAGAGCAATTAACCCTGCCTTTTCTAATAACAATTAATATTCCGTATGGACTGTTTCCTTACGTTTAAGCCCTGCTCTTATCTAAACATTCTATTGCTAATTGGTAGGTGTGGTAATCTAATTCAATGTCATTCCATCCCAGATAGTGTAACCGTTCATTAACCTGTGAAAGGCTCATATTAGGGTTAAGATAAAAGAAGACTGCCAAAGCC
>JAZFVY010000055.1:0-4592 GCA_036447975.1 Desulfobacterales bacterium | reverse complement strand
AAAAGCCTGGTCGCTACTTATAGGTTGTCAAGTTTAGGCTGGCTTTGCTGACAGAGAATTAATCGCCATGCTGGTATCAACAGTAAAAACATCAAAGTTATGAAACACATTTTTCACTTTTCATTGTTAGTTTTTCACTTGATTGCCATGTTGGTCTCAACGGTAAAAACATTAAAATCATGAACTCTAATTTTTCATTAATAGGAAAAGTAGAATGAAAAAATGGCTCAAAACCCCGCTTCTTTTTTTTATTATCATTTGGGCGTTTGTATTTTCTGTCAACAGTGTCCAATCGGAAACGCAGGAGCCTGTAAAAGGCTGGCCTCGCCTGTATGAGAACAGGGGCGATAAAGTAATAGTCCACCAACCCCAGCTTGACGACTGGGAAGATTACACCCTTTTAAGTGGTAAAACTGCTGTGGCGGTGAGGCTCAATAACACAGATAGAGAATACTATGGCGCAATGAAGATACAGACTTCAACCGAGACTGATTTTGAGTCCAGAACTGTACTGTTAAAAGATTTCAAGGTAACCAGCCTGACTTTTCCGAATATTGATGACAGGCTCGCTGAAAAATGTAGGGAAGCTGTGCTGGGCGCTTTACCGAAAAGTAAATTGATTACCATTTCCCTTGATAGAGTCCTGGCCGGTCTTGACCGGACCAAAAAACTTGCAAAAACCGTAGCAGTGAATTTGGAGCCTCCGCAGATCTTCCGCAGTGAAGAGCCGGCGGTACTGGTCCTCTTTATGGGTGAACCCAAATTTGAAACCGTAGAGGGAGCTTCCGAGCTCCTTTATGGGGTCAACACCAACTGGGACATCATTCTTGAGGTTGGGTCTTCTCAATACTATATGCTGAATGGCGAGAGTTGGCTGGTCACGGGCGATATCATAAAAGGCCCCTGGAAGGCGACCGGGAAGCTGCCGCAGTCATTTGCCAAACTGCCTGATGACAATAACTGGAAAGCAGTTAGGAAAAATATCCCCGGCAAGAAATCCCAGAAGCCTCCGAGAGTATTTGTCTCGAACGAACCTGCTGAGTTGATTGTAACCGACGGGACTCCCGGTTACAGCCCTATTTCCGGCACAAAGCTGTTATATGTAACCAATACTGATAGCGATCTCTTTCTCAACTCCGGTGATAGTCATTTTTATTTTCTCACCGCCGGACGCTGGTTTAAAGCGAAAAGTTTAGACGGGCCTTGGTCAGCCGCTTCAGAAGATCTGCCGGGAGATTTTTTGAAAATTCCTACCGATCATAAAAAGGCCCATGTGTTGAGTTCCATCCCCGGAACTCCGGAAGCCGAAGCGGCTGTGTTATTGGCCTCTGTTCCTCGTAAAGCAACAGTTGATCGCAAAAGCACGACAGTTAAGGTCATTTATGAAGGTGAACCACAGTTTGTGGTAATAAAGGAGACAACATCCACAGTCTATTACGCGGTTAACTCACCTTACAGTGTTTTTAGAGTCGATAAAGAATACTACTGCGTCTACAATGGCGTCTGGTTCGTATCGTCGAGCGCCTTCGGACCCTGGATTGTGTGCACAACTGTACCACAGGTAATTTACACCATTCCCGCCACTCATCCGAAGCATAACGTGACTTACGTGTATGTCTATGATTCAACGCCGGATACGGTAATAGTCGGATATACGTCAGGGTATTCAGGTACCTATGTGGTAGCCACCGGCGTGGTCATGTTCGGTTTAGGGTATTGGTGGGGCCATGAATTAGCGGATGACCATTACCACCACTACCATCACTATCATTATCATTCCCACTACTATGCTTATGGCAGTGCCGCCCGCTACGATTATTACCATGGCGGCTACTATCATAGTGCCCGTTATTACGGACCTCACGGAGGTGCCGGAGGCTGGGCCGGTTATGATCCCGCTTCAGGGACTTACTACAGGGGTGGATTTGCCAATGGGCCCTATGGTAGTGCCTTTGCCCGGGAGGCCTATAATCCCTATACCAACCGCTACGCGGCACAGGCCGGCGCAAAAACGACCTATGGTTCATGGGGCCGCACCGTGATCGCGGAGGGCGATAACTGGGCACGCGCCGGTCACCGTTCAAGTTTAGGTAAAACGGTTGGAGGGCTTGAGACATCGGAAGGTGCCAAGGCTATTGGCGGCTATAACAAATGGACCGACCAGGGAGCAGTGGTCGGCAAAGATAAGCATGGTGACGTGTATGTAGGTGGTGATGGTAATATCTACAAACGAGAAGATAATGGCTGGAAAAAGAATAGCGGTGAAGGATGGCAGAGTGTGGACACCTCAGCGGCAAAGAACTCTGCCCAATCTCGTGCTGAGTCCACCAGGTCTAAGGCATCTGCCGGTGACTGGAAACGACCTGATTCATCACCTTCAAGACCGAATGATAGAGGAAGCGGCATTTCCTCGCAAGCATCCTCTTTCAAGAAGCAGACTAATAACCTGAACCGCGAGGTTAATAAACGCCAGACTGGGAATTTTCGCGCCAATACATATCAGCAGGGATCTTCCAGAGGTGGTGGAAGGTCTTTTCGAAGGAGATAGTTAGTATCCATTTTAGAAAATGAAAAGTGAAAAGGGAAAAATTAAAAATGAAGGAAGTAATCACAAAATAATTGAAAAGTGAAAAATTGTAAATGAAGGGAAATCCGCTTAAAGATATGAGCTATCAAAATCATGAACTCTAATTTTTCATTTATCACTTTTAGTTTTTCACTTGATTTGTAATGAAATGTCGTTGATACATTTTGAAGACTTCGTGCCCTAATAGGGTTGTTAATATTTTGTTAAAAGATGCACAAATTTCAGTTTTTAGCCTCTATCAGTTGATTAATACAAGATATTTTGGTTATAAATATCAAAGTGGCTGTTTTTACGCCATTTTTTTGCCAAAATCGACATGGTATACTAAATTTTGAAAAATATCGGAGTCATACACATAATGCACGTATTGTTTATTTTCAACAGACTGAACAATTTGATAAGAACTGAACCGCTCCATGTTCCTCTCCTGAAAAATCATCTCTAAATTTGCCTTAAAACTTACTACAGCATTATTTGTCTGTCACCTTTTCTTATTTCAGGTTTAAATATAGCCCTATCCTCCATAGCTCCAGGCACACAATTGTTAAAAACAAGTTGACACCTGCCTATGGGCAAGTTACTATGTTTATATGATTAAAAACTTCAAACATAAAGGATTGAAAAAATTATATGAGACTGGAAGCCGGCAAGGAGTAAAACCTGAACATGTCAACCGGCTAAGATTGATATTGGCCAGGCTTGACGCAAGTCAATCTCCTCAAGATCTGGGGCTCCCTGGTCTCAATCTGCACCCCTTAAAGGGAGTTTTTAAAGGATATTGGGCTGTATCAATATCAGAAAATTGGCGAGTTATTTTTCGATTTGAGGATAATAACGCCGTTGATGTAAATTATCTCGATTATCATTAAGGAGAAAAAAATGGTTATGCACAACCCACCACATCCTGGTGAAGTAATTCGGGAGCTTTGTATTGCCCCATTGAACCTAACTGTTACAGATGCCGCTAAGGGACTCGGGATTTCAAGGAAAACGCTTTCGGCCCTGCTGAATGGCCATTTCGGAATCTCTCCGGACATGGCTATTCGTCTGTCAATGGCATTTGGTGGCAGTGCTGAAAGTTGGCTGATTCAGCAGGCACAGTTTGACCTTTGGCAGGCAAAACAAAAGGCAGGCGACATCAAAGTTACAAGGTTTGCAGCATAGATAATAGCCTCTATCAGTTGATTTGTAAGGGATATTTTGGTTATAAATATCGGTGTTGCTGTTTTACGGTGCGGGAAGCGCCTACGCGGGGAAATAAATTGAAAAATGAAAAGGGAATAATGAAAAGTGAAAATGAAATGTGAAAAATTAGGGAAATGAGATGAAAAGTGAAAAGTTAATAATGAAAAGTGAATGTGAAAAATGAAGGAAAATCCGCTTAAAGATAAGAGCTATCAATTCGCGATTCGTATTGTGAAGCTTTCCCAATATCTTCAGCATGATAAAAAAGAATTTGTTTTGAGCAAGCAGATTCTCCGCAGTGGAACAGCGGTTGGCGCACTTATTCGTGAGGCTGAGTTTGGGCAAAGTAAACCTGATTTTACGAACAAGATGAGTATTGCATTAAAAGAGGCAAACGAAACGGAATATTGGTTATCTTTGTTAAACGATACGGACTTTATCAGTGAAAATCAGTTTGTGAATTTGCAATCTGATTGTAAGGAATTAATTGCAATGTTGGTGTCGACGGTGAAAACATCAAAATCATGAACCATAATTATTCATTTTTCGTTATTAATTTTTCATTTAATCGAAAGGAGGATTGAAATGAAAATCAAAACGATTCTATATTTATCAACATGCCTATTTATTGTAATGCCATGTCTCGGGGCTTTTACACCGGCAATTCAGGCGAATACAACACATCCAACTTTGTTATTGGCATCCAGTGAAGCTGTAACTGTGCCGGCCGGAACGCACCTGATGGTGCGGATGACGGATACCGTAAACTCAAGCGCGCACGGTGAAGGGCACAGGTTTACTGCAAAACTGGAGGGGGATT
>JAZFVY010000054.1:0-11625 GCA_036447975.1 Desulfobacterales bacterium | reverse complement strand
TGAGATACTTTCCACACTTGAAGAAAAAAATCCTGACCTGCCCTCTGTTTCGCCTGAAATCATGGGAAGTCTCAAAACACTCGGCCAGGTGGCCGAATACCTCTCAGGGGCTTCAAAAACCGATGCGTCTCATGAAATATCAGTTTCCGATACTGCTGTGTCATCAGCTATTTATGATAATAAGCTTCATGTATTACCTGATGTTATGACAAAAAACGTAGTTGAATTTTCCCCTGAATATTTAGCAGAAAAAATTAAAAGAAGATTCGTATCGATTATCAACAATCCCATTAATCATGAAGAAAAATTGTCGATCCCCGAAAACAGAAAAATTTTTATTACTGACGATAAAACCGGTCTTTCAAAAGCAATTGCTGAACAATTTGCATTGCTAAACATCGATGCAGACCTTGTATCAAATGCCATGTTTTCCCATATCGTAAAAGGCGATAAAGTTCTGGAAAATGCTGCGGGTCTTGTCATCGTTTCCGGGAATGAACAGAATGATGTCAGATTCTTAAAAGACGCCTTTGCCATGACAAAGCATCTGGCCAAGAATCTTCTTGATTCAGCAGAAAAAGGCGGCTCCCTGTTTGCTACCATAACACGCCTTGACGGCGCTTTCGGCTATAAAGGCCTGGGTATTGCCAACCCATTGCAGGGCGGGCTTGCCGGTCTTGCCAAAACCGCGTCTCTGGAATGGGAGAATGTCTGCTGCCATGCCATTGATGTTGCACCGGACTGGAAAGATAATAAGGAAATCGCCAAAGCTGTTGTGGCCGAACTTTTAAATTCTGATTCTTCGTTTCCTGTTGAAATCGGACTGGATTCTGGATCGCGATTTACATTAGAACTTGAAGCTTCGCCTTATCCCCAAGGAGAAATAAACCTCGATCCGGGAGATGTTGTTGTTATATCCGGTGGTGCAAGAGGCGTGACCGCTCATGCAGCCCATGCACTTGCAAAACATGCAAAACCGACCCTTGTTCTTTTGGGCCGATCCCCGCATCCAACACCCGAACCTGAATGGCTTGCAGGCGTGTATGATGAAGCTTCAGTTAAAAAAGCGATTTTTGAAAATGAATTCGGCGGTAACAATGCATCTCCAATCCAAATAGAAAAATCATATAAAACGCACTTGGCAAATCGCGAAATCATGAAAAATCTGGAAAAAATGAGGCTGACCGGCTCAACCGTCCTCTACTATCCGGTTGATATTCTAGATTTCCATCAAGTCAAATCGATTCTTGATGATGTTCGATCTTCACACGGCCCTGTTAAAGGTATTATCCATGGAGCAGGAACACTGGAAGACCGCCTGATCATCGATAAAACAATGGAACAGTTTGAAAAGGTTTTCGACACCAAAGTCAAAGGGCTTAATGTCCTTCTTGAAGCTACAAAACTTGATACCCTTAAATACCTTGTCATTTTTTCATCCGTTACCGCCAGAATCGGAAACAACGGACAGGTTGATTATGCCATGGCCAATGAGGTTTTAAACAAGATCGCTCAACAGGAATCGATAAGACAACCCGATTGCAAAGTCATCTCAATCAACTGGGGCCCCTGGGACGGAGGCATGGTATGTTCGGCCTTAAAACAAAAATTTGAAAAAAGCGGCGTTGATCTGATTCCCTTGGATGCAGGGGCCATGTGTATGATTTATGAGATGATGGGTGATAAAAGTCTTCCAGTTGAGGTTGTCATCGGCGCTAATATCATTGCCGATCAAGATAAAGATAAAGTCAAAACGGTTAGTTGCAAACAGGAGCAACCTATAGTTATAAAGAAAAAAGAACAGCTTTCGCTGACCTTACAACGTGAAATCGATGTTGATAGATACCCGATTCTCGGGGCACACATTCTGGACGGAAAACCGGTGGTGCCTTTTGCCCTCATTGCTGAATGGCTCGGCCACGGCGCCCTGCACGAAAATCCGGGTCTTTTCCTTCACGGCCTTGATGACATGCGGATTTTCCATGGAATCAAGCTTGACCATGAAAAAGTCCTGATCCGCCTTTTGGCAGGCAAGGCAAGAAAAAAAGGTTCAATCTTTGAAGTAAACGTTGAAATCAGGAATGGTATTAAGAATGATGTGGAGGTGATTCACTCAAGGGCAACGGCTATTTTAAAGGAAAAACTGGAGCAGCCACCTTCTTTTAATATTTCAAAACATATCGGATCAAATTCTTATTCAAGAAGTATCGACGAAATATACGATAATATCCTCTTTCATGGACTTGAACTACGTGGGATAAAAGAGATCATCGGATATTCATCCCGGGGAATGGCGGCACGGATTTCTTCAGCCCCTTCACCCGCAAAATGGATGAAAGACCCTTTAAGAAGCAAATGGATTAGTGATCCGCTTATTCTCGATTCTGCATTTCAGATGGCGATCATATGGTGTTTTGAAGAAATGTCTCTTGTTTCTTTACCAAGTTACAGCGCCAGTTATCGTCAGTATCGCAATAATTTCCCTTCTGATGGTGTTAAAGCAGTACTTGAAGTTAATGAAGTGACCAATCGAAAAATGAAGGGGGATTTTACATTCCTCGATGCCGATGATGTGGTTGTTGCCCAATTAACAGGTTATGAAGCGGTAATGGATCCCTCGCTGTCTAAGGCATTTAAATCCCAAAACGCTGCCTAACCTTGATACACCCGTTGCCTTGCCTTTGCGGCAGCTTTGAGAACATCGACTTTAACATCTACATAATCATAGACCCGTGCCTTTTTCTTGCCCGGCGCAGGCCGGAGTACCCTTCCGAGGTATTGCACCACACGTCCGCTGAATTTTATCGGTGTTGCCAGAAAAAGAGGTGATAAATCCTTCCGGTCAAAGCCCTCCCCTATCAGCTGGCCGGTGGCCAGCAACACCTTTATGTTTCCCTGATCCAATCGATCAAGAACCGCCTTTCTCTGACTGCTGTTAAGATCACCGGTCAGCACTTCGGATGATATTTTAAACTTGTATCGCAAAAGCGCATGGAGCATCGCACAGTGTTTTTTTCTGTCCGAAAGAACCAGGCATATACCGGTGTTGCTTTTCGCTTCATTTGCAATATCGGATGCTATCAGACGGTTTCTTTCGTCGTCCGATGCGAGTTCAGACATCATCTTGCTGTATTCATTAACCGGATCATAATATGGCTTAAAGTCCGTCTCTCTGATAATTACTTCCGCTGATAGAACTTCTCCGCTTTTAACCAAACGGCCTTTATCGACCTTGTGGTGCATATCCCCAAGATGCCAGAAAATCAATTTTGACAAATTGTCACGGCGCCAGGGTGTTGCCGAGAGTCCGAGCATATATTGGGAATCAAAATCGGTCACGGCTTCGGTAAATGAACGGCTTGGGCATCTATGACATTCATCGACAATCAGGAAGCCGATTTGCTGCGATACTTCTTCAGCACATTTATAAAGTGATTGGACCAGGGCCACCGTTACCTTTTCCCCCAAAACCTTCTTTCCTCCTCCGATAAAGCCGACCGTGTCAGCAGAGATTCCTAAAAACTCCCCTACCCTGTCAACCCATTGGTGGGCCAGATCTTTTGTATGCACCACAATCAAAGCAGGTTGTTTTCGCATGGCAATCATGTATAAAGCAATTACTGTTTTTCCGCTTCCGGTGGGAGCGCTCAGGGTGCCGAAATCTTTTGAAATCATGGCGACAGCCGCTTCCTGCTGGAATGGTTTTAAACGGCCAATAAAATCGAAATCTACAGATTTTAGGGTGCGTCTCTGGTCTTCAATCTGATATTTTACTCCTTTACGTCTGCAAAGCAATAACAACTGTCGCATATAACCTCTTGGTATCCATAAGCCGCCCCCCCGGATCTTATCGAAAAAACGCAGCACTTTTGGAGTTCCCCTGTTCCAGCGTCCCATTCTTACATTTTCCAGCCATTTTGGATTCGGAAAGCTCAGCTTTTCCATAAGTATTTGCCTGATTTCAGGAGGAATATTGGAAATCCTGAGATTGTTCGTAATGATGATTTTCAATGGGTCCGACCTTGTCATATTGTTCCATCTCTCATATCCGCGTCTTTTATTGGATTTTCAATACGAACGCCTCGAATGACCTGCCCGTCGTTTAAATCCTCAGTCCAAATCTTTTCACAACGGGCGCTTTCTGCTGCCAACACAATGAGAGAATCCCAGAATGATATCCGATTGATGATGCTACAGTCGATTGCATCCTTTATAATCTGCGGTGTAATTATAACGGTTTCAAATCGTTCTAATGAATGCAGTATGTCCTTTGCAAACAATGCATCGACACCAAGCTTTTTGGTTGCCGCCACATAAAATTCTTGCATCACCTGGGTGGAAATAACACCTTGCAAATCATTTGTTAATGTTTTTAAAAGGATACGACATCTTTCTTTTCTTTTTGGATCAAAATCATCCATACAATATACAAGGATATTGGTATCGATAAAGATTTTAGACATCGTATAAATCCTCCCGCTTCCAACGTTGACCGCCGGAATTGGCTTTGGAACGATCCATCATTTCAAAGCATTCGTTAAGCCAGTCCTTTGACTGAGGTTTTACCGTCTGCTCCAGCAGCCTTCTAATGAGTGCGTTCATTGATGTATGATGCTTTTCAGCATAATATCTTCCTGCTTTCAGCAGGTCTTCATCCAGAGAAATAGTTATATTGGGCATCTTACACCTCCTTTTTAACACATTATAAGTGAACACTGACTATGTGTCAATAGTGTTTGGGACAAGCGAGGAAGATTTTCTTTAAATGGACCAAATATCAATCCTTCATCATCGTAGGAATAAAACAGAACATATTGTGTTTTTCGCAAATAAACATTCCATATATAGTATTGACTTCACAATCTTTTTGCTTTAGATTTAATAGCTTATATCTCAAATCCGAATACAGTATAATGATTTTACAAACATATCCCCCACTATAAGAGACCTTTGAAAAATGCTCAATTTTGTTCAAGTTCAAGGAAGGCGAAAATTTTAACCACAGGAATACATATAGTATTTTGAGGATTAAAATTTGAGCCAGACACAGAAATTGGGCAAAAGGGGGCGTTTTGCAAAGGTCTCTATAAAAAGGAATTCTTATGTCAGAGATATTTCCAGAACCAATTAGAAATCTTCCCGAGGCTGATATCCCAATAGAGGGAATAAAGGCTTATTTATCTCAATCCGATACTCATCAAATAATATTTATGGAATTTGAAAAGGATGTTGATTTATCTGAACATTCTCATGCTGCTCAGATCGGCATAGTGTTAGAGGGGCAAATTGATTTGACAATTGATGGTAAAAAGAAAACATATACTATGGGCGATCGATATTACATTCCCGATGGTGTATTACATTCGGGAAAAATCTATGCCGGATATGCGGATATTACCTTTTTTGATGAACCTGATCGATATTCGATGAAATAAAAAGCTAAAGCCTTTGGCCCGCATTTCTCACGAGCCAGTGCGGTGCAGGAACAAGGCATTTCAGCCCGAAGACGTAGTATACTCTACTTCGAGGGCTGAATAACGCAGTGCCTGTGCCGCTCTGGCTCGCTTTTGTGAAGAATTTATCTAAAAAAGATAAATATCAGAGTGTTTAATCAAATTATCCGTCTATCTATGTCAATTTAAGTGATTAATGTCTTTATATTTTCTAAGAAAAATAAAATCCAGATAAATTCTTCATGAGAAATGCGGGTTAGCATAATCTGGCGGAGCGTCATCAGCAGAAGTGTAAATTTTAGCAAACAGGCGAAGAAGCGAAGGGGGCGACCATGGCACTGATTGACGTAAACGAAACAACTTTTCACTATAGGTTTGACGGACCCGAACATGGACCGGTGGTAATGCTTTCAAACTCACTGGCCTCCGACCTTAGTATGTGGAACATTCAGATTCCCGCACTAGTCGAGGCAGGCTATAGGGTGCTCAGGTGCGACAGCCGAGGCCACGGGCAGTCAGCGGTGACCGTAGGTCCATACTCAATCGAAATGCTGGCGGCCGACGCTGTGGGGTTGATGGATGCCCTCGGTCTGGGCAAGGTCCACTTCTGCGGCCTTTCCATGGGTGGGATGGTCGGCCAGATGCTGGGCACTCGACATGGTGACCGGTTGATCTCGCTGTCGCTCTGTGCTACTTCTGCCCACATAGCTCCTCGAGAAATCTGGGATGAGCGCATCGAGACAGTCCGGAAAAACGGCATGGATGCAGTGGCCGACGCCACTATCGACCGTTGGTTTACCAAGGCCGGTCAGGAACGCCTGCAATCAGAGGTCAATAAGGTCCAACGTATGATTCTGAATACTCCAGTTGATGGATTTTGTGCCTGCTCCGCCGCGATTCGAGATATGGACCAGCGCGAAACCATACGCGTCATTTCCACACGGACGCTTGTTGTGGTGGGTGAGCATGATCCCGGCACTCCCGTTTCGGCGGCAGAGCTCATCCACGAACGCATAACCTCCTCGAAATTGAGGGTTATTTCCGATGCTGCCCACTTTATCAATGTTGAGCAGGCAAGCGTATTCAATAATATACTTTTGGAGTTTATAGAGACGAGCGCCGCATAATCGTGTTGCCGGGGGTTCTCTCACCCACTCCCCACACTGCGAGATCTTTGAAAAATGCTCAATTTTGTTCAAGTTCAAGTCGAAGATTCCGGACTTTGAGCGGGAGAAGGCGAAAATTTTAACCACCCCGTACGATCTCCCGGACCTATGGGGCAGGCACGAATACATTGAGGATTTTGAGGATTAATATTTGAGCCAGAGCGGTGTAGGAACAAGGCATTTCAGCCCTAAGACATAGTATACTCTACTTCGAGGGCTGAATAACGTAGTTCCTGCACCGCTCTGGCTCGTGAGAAATCCGGGCTAAGGGACTGGGGTTCTGCCTGACGGCAGTGCTTCGCGGCGGGGAGCAAACCGGTCAAATTCATCCCAAAAGATCGACTGAACCACGTCTGTTTCCTGAAGGATTTCATGACGTGCGCCTGTAATTTCGAAAAGTCTGCAATTTTTCATTAAAGAGCAGATAGCCTTCTGTGCCTCAATGGAGACGATCTTGTCCTCTCCTGCGCTTACAATCAGAATCGGTGTCAAGATCTTTTCAGCAAACAAGGGTTCAGTAAGTATATCTATTGATTCAAAAGTAGCTGCAAGCCATCCATAGGTCACACCGCCCAGTGCAAGGTCGGGATTTTCAGCAATTGCCTTCTTTTTATCCACAAAACGCTCAGGATTTGAGGTAAGACTGTTGACCTCGAATTTTTCATCGTCAGGATCATAGTCGCCTGAACCTATGGCATAAGAATGATCCAAACCTGCTTTGTCTGAAGCCCAGACAATGAGCCTGGCCAACCATCTGGGAAAGGGCAAAGTCAAAATATCTATCATCGGCGCCAACAGGATCGCTCTGTCTGCGATTTCGGAATGATCATGAATAAAACGCAGCGAAATATGTCCCCCCATGGAGTGGGCGAGGATGATTACCGGAGATACTGCTTCAGGTTGAACGATTTTGCTGAAAAACATATCCAAATCATTTATATAATTGTCGTAGTTTTCAACAAATCCTTTATGCCTGTTTGCCAACATCCTTGTTGAAAGGCCCTGACCGCGCCAGTCAAAACTGTATACATCAAAGCCCCTTTGATTCAGTTCGCCGATGGTTTCTGTATATTTTTCCATGAATTCTGTTCTGCCGCTAAGCAGTATTACCGATCCCAGTTTTTTCTCTTTTTGGCAACTCCAAATACCATAGCGTATAGAAAGATTATCGGAAGTCGCCATAAAGTCATATGGCGATAACTTTCTCTCTTGAGCAATGCAATGATTATGGATTACGGGGAAAATACCTAAATATGGAATAATAAGTATTAGCAGAACAGCAACAAATTTGAAGTTACGGCTTTCTTTCATAATAAATAGCGAACCAAACTCAAGAAATTCGAGCTTGGTCATAATAGTTGAAGCACCCCGTCCTATAGGGAGGCGCATTCCGGTAAGGGAGTTTCACCTCAATCGAGCATAAACCTTCAAAATATCCACTAATTTTACGCTTGTGTATTCTTTAATTTGTCTATATATTGTTATTCCAGAATTTTATCAACACAGAATATTTTCTGAAGTAAATATGCGCTTATATTACCACTTAAAAGCGTAAAATCATTTGTCCCTGATATTCCTCTTAATGGAATTAGCCCGAATTTCTCATGAAGAACATCAAACAGAATGGAAAAATAATACGATATTAGTAAATTATACATTAATTTATCTCAAGTTCGAAATTGTAGACTGTAATAGTGCAAAATAAAAAAAGCATTTGGTGTTCTTCACCAAAGGTGAGCCAGAGCGGCACAGTGCCTTCGGCATGACTCCTTCGGCGTCTGCGTTATTCAGCCCTCGAAGTAGAACTCTACGTCTTCGGGCTGAAATGCCTTGCTCCTGCAACGCTCTGGCTCGTGAGAAATCCGGGTTAGATTCATGGGCTTAAGAAGCAAATGGATTGACATTTTGTATCCGGCGAACTCTTCTTTAACCGGCGGGAAGCTTAGACGATAAGTTGGGAGGCTTTGTATGTCGGACATCGAGATAGCGCGGGGTTATATCCCCGGCTCAATCGGTCGAGTTGCTGAACTTCACGGCACCTACTACCACGATCGTTGGGGGTTCGGGCTCTTCTTCGAGGCTAAGGTGGCCAACGAGCTTTCAGAGTTCCTAGGTCGATATGACGAAAAGCGTGACGGCTTCTGGACCGCGTTGCTTGAGGGTCGCGTTGAAGGCTCCATTACCATCGACGGAATCCACGCAGCAAGTGAGGGAGCACATCTTCGATGGTTCATCATATCCGATGCCTTACGCGGAAGAGGCATCGGCAATCGGCTCATTAACGTAGCTATCGACTTTTGTAAGAACAAGGGCCACAAGCGAGTATACCTCTGGACTTTTGAAGGTCTTAATGCTGCGAGACACCTCTACGAAAAAAGCGGCTTTACACTCGTTGAACAACACAGAGGAAAACAATGGGGTGCAGAGGTTATCGAACAGCAATTCGAACTTCGTATCGAGTAGTATTGCATAACCAGCGGATGAAATCAGACGTGGCTAACAGCCACATAGCTTATCCGCATTTTGGTTTTCGATGACAGCTAGGGTTTTTGTTGCAATTATTCCTGGCAAGAAATATGACCGAATACAAAAATATTTTGAAATCTACAGAAGCGGTCTTGACTATGTAACAACAGAGTATATTAAGGAAATGGAAGATGTAAAAAAATGTTTGATATGCCCTTGGAAAATATAACAAACTGGTTAATCCAACACAGTTGGTATGTTCTTATTGGAGTCTTAATCATTGCTCTGTCTGTTATCGCTTTTTTAACAAGACGTTATCTTAAAAGGACTGTTGAATATCGAACCATCAAAAGAATTGTCAAAGGTTGGAAAGGTCAATTCCTCAATAATGTAGTCCTTCATGACGGAATTGATAGTTATATCTTCATAGACTATTTAATTAAATTACCCAATCTCATTTTGGTTATAAATACCTATAATTATGAAGGTTATTTATTTGGTGGTGAAAGTGTCGATCAATGGGCCCATTTAGTCAGGTATAAAAGCCACAAATTTGACAATCCTCTATACAGGCTTTTTGAATCCATCCAGGTATTGAAAGATCGTATTAGAGACACGCGCGTTGAGGGTAGGATTGTCTTTTCGAACAACGGGTCGTTTCCAAAAGGGATACCAACGAGTGTCATCCTTCTGGATACACTGAAGGATGATATCTCCCAACTTGTTAATAGCAGAGAAATGGTAAGCGATGCCATCTGGGAAAGCTTAAAACGTGAAATCGAATTGCCCCTCAAATGAATCCCGCTTCAAGCGGGATGAGAAATTCGGAGTGAATATAAATGGCAAAACATACTCATAGACTTGTTGAAACATATGACGGCCTTGTGGGATTCGGTTTAGATCGTAAAACCGATGAAAAGACCATCATCTATTATCTTCAGAAGTTCTCCGACGACGAACTGATGGAGCACTTAATTGTGAGATTGACTGATGATGAGCTTAACGAAATATTTTCCACGTTAACAAGGCTCCTAAAAAAACATCTTACGGATTCCGAGTATCACAGTCTCTTCTTAAAAGATGATCATAAATAGAATCAGGATTTAACCGGGTTAATAATATGTTCACCGAAAAGCATTTGGACAGATATGCCGATGTTCTCGTGTGGGGACTTAAAACAGCCAGAACCGGCAGATTCAAAAAGAATGATATTGTTGCTATCCGTTATAATGCATCAGCAATAAGGCTTGCTGAAATCCTTTATGCCAAACTTCTGGATATGGGAATAAATCCTGTCCAGCGCATGAATCATACCAGCACTATGGAGAAAAATTTTTTTGAGCTCTCAAACCACAAGCAGATCGTTTTCCAGCCCCCTGGCGAAGAAGAACTCGTAAAAAATCTTAATGGAAGCATATTCCTGTATGCACCCGAATCAATAACTCACCTTGCCAAGATAGATCCAAATAAAATCGGAAAAGCTGCCCTAGCTAAGAAATACTTACGTGATATTCTCGACAGACGAGACGAAGAAGGGCTTTTCGGCTGGACCTTGTGCGTTGTTCCGACTAAAGAACTTGCGCTACATGCCAGGCTCACCATGAAGGAATATTCAAATCAAATAGTAAAAGCATGCTTTCTCAACAGGACTTCACCGGTCTCACATTGGCAAACAATATCAAGAAATGCATCATCCATAAAGAAATGGCTCAACAGCATGAAAGTAAATTTCTATCATATAGAATCCGAAAATATAGATCTAGAAATAACCCCGGGCCACAAGCGAAAATGGATCGGCCTGTCAGGTCACAATATTCCAAGTTTCGAGATATTTCTTTCTCCAGACTGGAGAGGAACAAAAGGACGATACTTTGCAAACCAACCCTCATACCGAAGTGGTAATTTTGTAAAAAATGTAAGGCTCGAATTTAAAAAAGGTGCTGTAAATAAAATAGAGGCGCAAATTGGAGAAAATTTTGCAAAAAATCAGCTTTCAATGGATAAGGGGTCAAACAAAGTTGGTGAATTTTCCCTGACAGACAAAAGATTTTCAAAAATCAACAAGTTCATGGCTAACACGCTTTTTGACGAAAACTACGGCGGGAAATACGGCAACTGCCATGTGGCGCTGGGTTCTTCTTATTCAGACACATATGACGGAGACCCAAAAGGATTGACAAAAGAACTTAAGAAAAAACTCGGTTTTAATGATTCCGCGCTTCACTGGGATCTGGTTAACACTGAAAAGAAAAGGGTTGTGGCCAATCTTACTTCCGGTAAGAGGGTTACAATCTATGAAAACGGCAAATTTACAATGTAAGTAACATTTTAGCTCTTTGAAATATCCTCTTAAAACAAAAACCTTTATTAATAGTCCGGGCGGATTCTTTCATTAGGATCCGTTATCCACGAGCTTTTTAAGTAAATATTTAATTCAGGGGTCGGGGAGTTTTCGTCTTTAAAGCCGCTCCATGGGTAATCAGATTACAAATCGTGTGAACTCGCGTATAAGGGATCGTAAAGAAAGAGCAGTAATATCA
>JAZFVY010000053.1:0-5437 GCA_036447975.1 Desulfobacterales bacterium | reverse complement strand
CACCCAATTTAACTTTTTCAATGAAGTCTAAATCCCCGGCTAATTATGTCTGGAACCACACCTACTCACTTAAAGATTATTCACTTGACTTGCCTTAATTAGCTACAACTGATCGGGAGATGATCCATATATTATAATTGACTGACATTTTTTGTCAATAAATCAAACGAGCTATTCTGCGGTAGGACAGGTAAGACACAGCCCATTGCACTACAACTAAAATCTGGTACTTTCCGCTTTCTCAAATGCCGCAAGAATTTGTCGCCTGATTGCAATTGTATCCACAATCTTATCAACCGCCCCATGGCATCTTGGAATAGACCTCTGAAAGCTTATCCCTAAAGTCCCTGAAAAATTTTTCGTGACCTTTTTCCCAGCTCGACAGCATCAGCAGCGCCTCTTTTGCTATACCTTCTGTTAAATCTGCCATCTTTCCGTAAAACTCACTCAAATCTTTTTCGATTAACCAAGCGGTGTTAAAGACGGTCACATCCGGCAACATAAGCGCCCCCTTTTTTATTCTGTAAAAAAGCAATATTTGTGCCACCGTGAATTTGCCGAACACACCTTTGCAATTAGCGCTTTGAGTAATTTATGTGCAATTTCAAAGAGGGGCTTTGGTGATGTTTTGTGAGACATTTGTGTCTCACAAAAATTCTGAGACACAAGGACGCCGTACTAAAAAGATGCCATTGCATCATTTGGAAGTATTAAAGGTGTGTTAAGGGGACATACTATATTTTTGATATTACTGGCATGGGTTTTGCTTTTTGAGTTTAAACAATATACAGATTTATAAATAATATTACGGTGCCAAAAATGGATAAAAATAATGTCGTTGTATTCAGATCATATCCGTTCGAAGTAGGACAAAAACTCCATATTGAAGGTGGGCCGCGCAACGGTGATTGGGAAGTTATTGGCGTAAGCGACGGCAAGGTTAAACTCCGCTGTCCAGTCTCATTACGTGAGTTTGAATGGAACCGTTTCTGCTATTTTGTGGAGGAGCGCACCGGTGTCGTTTGGCCGAAGAAAAAATAGTCAAGAAAATTTATAGTTGGTTGTCGGTCCGCTCCCCCGCCACGAAAAACTGCCGAAAGGCAAAACTGACGCCCTTTAGGGCTGTGAGCTTTACATATAGACTTTTCAGTAAGCAGAAAAGGAGGTTGTTTATGATCCACAAATTTGATGTTGTTATTATTGGATCAGGTGGCGCCGGTTTGTATGCTGCTTTGGAAGCAAGTAAATCAACAAAAACTGCGGTTTTATCAAAACTCTATCCTATAAGGAGCCATACAGGTGCTGCTCAGGGCGGAATCAGTGCGGCCCTTGGAAATGTGGAGGAAGACAAACCAGAGTGGCACGCTTTCGATACGGTGAAAGGGGGCGATTACCTGGTGGACCAGCAGGCGGCCATGATAATGGCCGAAGAGGCGATCCAGGCGGTTTATGATCTGGAAAACAGGGGATTACCCTTTAATCGCACTCCTGATGGAAAAATTGATCAGCGCCGTTTTGGAGGTCATACACGCAACTATGGGGAGTCTCCTGTACGGAGGGCCTGTTATGCAGCAGATAGAACCGGGCATATGATCCTTCAAACCCTCTACCAGCAATGTATTAAGAATAATGTATCATTTTACGACGAATTCCAGGTAATAGATATAGTAATGGATGGGAAAAAATGCGGTGGCGTTGTCGCCGTGGAGCTTGCCACAGGCGATATGCATATTTTTACTGCAAAAGCAGTACTTTTTGCCACCGGCGGTTTCGGTCGAATGTTCAAAATCACTTCGAACGCCTTTGCAAATACGGGCGACGGTCCCGCTGTTTTAGCCAGAAGAGGTATTCCACTGGAAGATATGGAATTTTTCCAGTTTCATCCTACAGGAATTAAAGGTCTGGGGATTCTAATCACAGAAGCTGTTCGCGGAGAAGGTGGGATTCTAAGAAATAATACAGGTGAGCGTTTTATGGAAAGGTACGCCTCAACCTTACTTGATCTGGCACCCAGGGATATGGTTTCAAGAGCCATCATGACGGAGATCAGAGCCGGGAAAGGAATTCGAGGCGATAAGAAAATCGACGACTATGTACATCTGGATGCAACTCATTTGGGCAAAGAAGTTCTTGAGGCCAAACTTCCGGATATTTCAGAATTCTGCAGGACATATTTAGGCATAGATCCCGCCGATAAACCTATACCGGTACTACCAACAGCACATTATGCTATGGGCGGTATTCCCACCGATGTATATGGCCGTGTCATTGCAAACAGCCAGGGAGATATCAGTGAAGGCCTTTATGCTTCCGGAGAATGTGCGTGTGTCTCGGTCCACGGAGCCAACAGGCTGGGAACCAACAGCCTGCTGGATTTGGTTGTTTTTGGAAGGAGAGCAGGTAAACATATCGCAGAGTTTGCAAATAATGTTGATCCACTCACTACGGGAGAGGCGGCTGCAGATACTGCAAAACAATGGATCGCCCGGCTCACTGACGGGAAAGAAGGTCCCCACGGGGGGCACATTCTAGAAGAAATGCAGGTTACCATGATGGAAAAAGTCGGCATATATCGTAATGATCAAGATATGGCTAAGGCTGTGGAAAAAATTCAGGAATTACGCCGGCGTTACATGGATGTACGTGTTCAGGATAAAGGCAAATCCTTTAATACTGACCTCTTGGATATAATTGAACTGCGCAATTTACTGGATCTTTCTCTGGTAACGGCAGAGTCGGCCAGAAATCGTAAGGAGAGCCGGGGTGCTCATTCAAGGGAAGATTTCCCGGAGCGTGATGACACGAACTATCTTAAACATACCATGGCTGTTTTGGCCGGTGATAAGGTTCGGATTGATTACAAACCAGTAGACATTTCCGTGTGGGAACCTAAACCACGAGTCTACTGATTGACAAGGGGTTAAATGATGAAAATAATATTGAAAATCCTGCGCTTTAACTCTGAAATTGATGAGAAGCCCCAATACCAAAGTTATACGGTAGAGGTGGAACCCACAGATCGCCTTCTTGATGCGCTGATAAACATCAAACGTTTTCAGGACGGGACCTTGGCTTTTCGGAAGAGCTGCGCTCACGGTGTATGCGGTTCTGATGCCATGCGCATCAACGGCAAGGACGCGCTGGCCTGCAAAACACTGGTACAGGATGTGGTCGAAACCGAGGGTGCAACAGTGGTTATCGAGCCATTGCGCTATTTTACGGTTCAAAGAGATCTCATTGTCGATCAGACCACGTTTTTTGAAAAATATCGGTCCATCAAACCGTATTTGATTAATGATGAACCGGTGTTTGAAAAGGAACGACTGCAGTCACAGGAAGAGCGAATGGTCTTTGATGATACAACGAACTGTATCCTCTGTTCCGCCTGCTTTTCCGCTTGTCCGGTGCTGGAAGAGAACCCTGATTTTCTCGGGCCCGCCGCCATTGTCCAGGCATACCGATTTCTGGCGGACTCACGAGATAAGGGATTTGAGGAGCGTTTATCGTCTCTGGATTCACCTGCCGGAATCTGGCCATGCCAGAACCATTTCCAATGTACCCAGGCCTGTCCCCGGTGGATTAAAATTACAAAACGCATCAACCAGACCAAGAAAATGATTCAGAAACACCATGAAAGCCAGGATGAGTAGCGCATGAAAGGATTTTATTTTGATCTTGAAAACCTGGTCCTGTGGGCAGATCAGAGTTGTCCGGCTTTGCCTGAAGAAACGCTGCAAGAGTTTGAAGTGAACTAAAGTTTAAAGTGAGCTAAAGTTAAGGAATACTATCAATTAATATAAAATCAGCGGAGCAACACGCGGCGCAAGCGCCTGCGCTGCGCGAGCGACTCCATAACTTTAGGCACTTTAGCTCATTTTAGGCACTTCTAACTTGTCCGGCTTGCAGGAGAGTAGCCCCTTTCAGGGGCAAACCAAAGCCTGGTCCTATGGGCCAGGATTCTTTACTGCTTTTATTTTAGTTCGACAGTGTATTGTGATATAGAATTTCAACTGTAATCGTAGTTTAGGAGAAAATTGGAACAAACTCTGAGAAATTATAATTCTTACGGAAGAGGTAAACAGATGCAAATCAACATCGATAAAAACCTAGTTGAATTTACACCTGAAAATTCACCCTTCGTTTTTCTGCTTTTCAATCTGAATGAGCAGGGCTGTCAACGCGGGTTTTCATAAAAAAGACAGGCAAACAGACTTCAAGTGCAATTCGTTAACATTTCCGCCATCGCCATGGCGCTGGCCATGGATGCCTTTGCCGTTTCGATCGCCACCGGCGTGAGTTTGAAAGATGTCAGTTTTCGACAGACGTTTCGCATGTCCTGGCATTTCGGACTCTTCCAGGCCATGATGCCGGTTATCGGCTGGAGCGTTGGGCTATCGATTCGCGCCTATATTGAAAGGTATGATCATTGGGTCGCTTTTGTACTGCTGGCGTTCGTGGGCATCAACATGATAAGAGAAGCATTTCAGCATGATAAAGGGGAAGAGCAAAAAAAGGACCCAACAAAAGGCATGACGCTGGTGATCCTTTCAGTTGCAACCAGTATTGATGCCCTGGCTGTGGGGCTCAGCATATCGATACTGAATGTATCAATTTGGACACCAGCCCTTATAATCGGAATAGTTGCAGGAATATTTTCAATCGTTGGACTTCAAATTGGCAAGAGAATCAGTTCTGCTACACGGTTTGGTCGTTATGCCGGTGCTATCGGCGGAATCGTTCTTCTTGCCATCGGCTTTAAAATTTTACATGAACATGGAGCGCTATTCTTTATTTAGCCCTTGAAAATCTGGTCCTCTGGGCCATGCCTGCCCGTATTGTGGGGGTCAGATTTCTCCGGCTCTGCCGGAAAAATTGCTGCAAGAGTTTGAAGTGAACTAAAGTTTAAAGTGAGCTAAAGTTAAGGAATTCTGCCAATAATATAAAATCAGTGGAGCGACACGCGGCGCAAGCGCCTGCGCTGCGCGAGCGACTCCATAACTTTAGGCACTTTAGATCACTTTAACACTTTTAACTTGTATTGTTTTAAGTAAAACAACCCCTTCCAGGGGTTATATCAAAGCAGTGTCCTTTGGCCCCGGATTCTTTACTTGAATATTAAAACATAGCCATAAGTCTCATGTTGACGGAGGTGTCGATTATGTCGCTAATTACATTAGGACTTATCGCCAGTTTGCTTGCCGGCTTAGCCACGGGGGTTGGTGCACTGCCGGCTTTCTTTTTTAAGAATGTTTCAGATAAGATTCTAAACACCATGCTTGGTGGTGCTGCTGGAGTTATGTTGGCGGCAACTTCTTTTTCATTAATTGTTCCCGGGATCGAATATGGTGACCAGATTTATCCTGGGTATGGAGTCTATATAGTGGTATTTGGGATGCTTTTTGGGGCAGTTTTTTTAGATCGTATCGATAAGTGGCTG
>JAZFVY010000052.1:0-3044 GCA_036447975.1 Desulfobacterales bacterium | reverse complement strand
ACCCCAGCCCAGGAAGACCAGTCCGTAGTTCATGCCAAGGTTCTTGGGGCCAAAATAGTCAGCCGTGTAGGAAGGTAGCAAGGCAAGACCGCCGCCGTAAACCCAGTAGGCTAACATACAGGCTGTGAACGTCATGAAGAGCGACTTGGCGCCGATCATCCAGGGCAGCAAGAACATACAGAGAGCGGCAACACCAGCATTGATCGTGAAAGCCTTGCCCCTTCCGATGATGTCCGAGTATTTGCCTGTCCCGATACGGCCTATGGCGTTCATAAAACCGCCGGCAGCCACCAGGATAAAGCCCTGTTCCAGGAAGGGCTTGACGATCTTGGCGGCGTGGCCAATGATTAGCAGACCGGCCTGAGTGTTCAAACAGAAGAGGGCGACCAGTACGTAGAACTGATAGGTTTTTACCATCTCTCCTGATGTCCAGTCCACAACAGATGCAGCCGCAGCTGTTGTGGCTGCCGTCTCAGGCGGTTGGGGTGGAACATAGCCCTCTTCCGGCCATGCCAGGATCTGGGCAGCGATACCGATTACGATTAGGTAGATGATACCCAGCAACACGAATGAGTATGAGAGGGATTTGGCTATGATCAGGTACTTGATGAGGGGAGCTACGTAGAACGCCGCACCCCCGTAACCTGAAACCGTAATTCCGATCATGAGACCAACTTGGTGCGGGCCGACCCACTTCCTTGTTGCAGGGACCGGAGCGGCATAGGCAATACCCATCGCAATTCCACCGCCTACCCCAAAACCCCATAGGATTCCGGCATAGGAGTGAGCCGTACCTGCGATGATCATACCCAACCCCATGAAGATGGCGCCGATGGAGCCGGCGACGGAAGGCCCGTACTTATCCTGAATCTTTCCGCCGGGAATCATGAGCAGGGCGAAGATAAGGATACACAATGACTTCGGGTTGGAGGCCTGCTCTGCGGTGAGAGCGCCGGCCCAACCGTGGGCCTTCATGTAAACATCGTCTGTGAGATACTTTAGCCAAACTGACCAGGCGTACAAAACTCCCAGACATAAATTGATGGTTGTTCCTGAAAGGATAACAGCCCACGCTCGTCCGGGAAGCTTATCAACTGGTTGATTATACCCTTTGGCATACTTTGGCATTCGTACACCTCCTTAGGTTAGAAATATTAATGTGAATTAACGGACCTCGATCACGGCCCTTACGTATATTTTCTTGACCGTCTTCAAGGCCTCAGGTGAAAAAACATGTTACTCAAAACAAATACACTATCGACGAAGATTGGATCTTTCTAAGTTAGAACCGGTTACCACCTCCCCCCTTTTTATAATTATCAGCGACTTGCAAGCTACGGGGAGAAGTCCCCATTCATTCGTCGACTGATATAAATGTTTCAAGTAAAATCCATACAGAGATAAGGTGTAGCAATCCCACCTCTATATCATGAAAAAAATTACTATCACCTCCTTTCTCTGATAATGTTCATATTTATTGCTACATTACTATACAGCTAAAGATAAAAAGCAAAGTTAATATTCTAACCATTTTCATATGGAATAGGTGTCTTTTTAATTTGCATGGTCAGGGCATGTTTTTATCCCCTGGGTAAAAATTTCAAATGCGATATCAAGGGTCGACTTTATGTAATCCTTTTTACTGTCGATTAACCTTTTACTTCCCTCCCAGAGAACAACACCTGAAAATATGGACCAAACAATATCAGCCAGAGCTATCGGGTGCCTGTCTATAAAAACGCCTTTTTTTATTCCTTCTTTAAATATCTTGGACATTGAGTTGAATGAACTGCGTGACAATTCTAAGATATTTGAAAGCAGACTGGGCGATAAATTTCTTAAGGTTTCACTTGACTGTAGATGGAACATGTTAACAAGCACCAAAGGATCGAACTCGTAAACTTCATACAGAGCTTCCATCAGTGCTTCTATTTTTTGTTCAGGTTCTATATCCTTTTCATTATATACGCTTTCCAGCCTATTTCTCATATAATGGAGTACTTTGAGAGAAAGGGAAGCAAACAGCTCGTCTTTGTTCTTGAAATAAAGATAAATAGTACCAGGGCTGAGTTCTGCTTCCTTGGCAATATCTTCCATGGTCGCTTTACTGAAGCTTTTTATTGAAAAAACCCTTTTGGCAGCAACCATTATTTGCTGTCGTCTTCTTTCTTTTTCTCTTTCTTTCCTTTCCTTTATGCCCATAATTACTGAATCGCATTTATTTATTAAAACCCTATATAAATGGTACTTTTTGTTTAGTCAAGTAAATATCTTCATTTTTTATTTAACACACAATTATTAACCTGCTTTTTTTTTTCAACTTCAGAAAGTATGGCCAGTCAACGGATTCTTATGAAACCGATCAACGATCTGCAAGAATTGCCGCAAGGCCGGGGTCTTGGACGATTTTATCAAGGGTGGCCTTATGTTCTTTGAGTTCATTTAAACTATTGAAATATAAGCTCAAAGCATAGTTCGTGCCTTCGAAATTCTTGGGCGGTATCAGCTTTGAACCCTTTCCGAGCTTCAGCTTGTTAACATGTTTTTCAAATGCTTGTTCAGCGCTTGTTATGGCGGGGAAACGGCGCTGTTTTAAATAAATCCTTATCTTGCGGGTTTTTTGATTTCTATCAAGGTTTTCGTCATTTAGGATCTTTTGCAGACTTTGCAGCACTTTTTGGATGGAAATATTGTCACGATGCGCAATTTCATTAATTAGTGTGATTATTTCCCTCTGTTTGTTCAGGCTCAATTTTAAAAGGCCAAAAAGTTTTACAAAATCTTCTCCGGCACTCTGTGCCAGTCTGACGAGCTCCAGAGCCATGGACAGGGAAATGGTATTTGAGAGTATGCCGTCTTGAATGGGCTGCGAAAGATGGCAAAGATTTTTAATTTTATTAATAATCGATAGATTTTCCGGCAAACCCACTGTCGATAATTCTTTGGCCAGGCTGCTATCGTCTTTGAAAAAGCCGGAAAGCATGTTAATCGATCTGGATTTTTCGATCAGGTTAAGCGGCCTTTGAAAAGCATTATCAGTGATT
>JAZFVY010000051.1:0-2073 GCA_036447975.1 Desulfobacterales bacterium | reverse complement strand
GGATTTATTTCAGTAATCATGAGTATTATTTTATGAAATACAAAATTTGGCCGGACACAGGACAATTTTTTTTTATGCTTATCTATTACGGGAATTAGGGCATGTCAAGGCATCTAACCCGAATTCCTCTTCAAACGGGATGAGAAATCCGGGGTAATAAAGATTGCAAAAGTCAAAACCATTTGTTATTCGGATTCGAAATAACTGGAGGAAACCATGATAAAAATACCGCCTGAAGAAGCATTTTCTTTTGATGATGTTTTGTTACTTCCGGGCTATTCCGATATTCTACCGCCGGATGTTAGCATAAACACCCGATTGACGAGAAACATTGCACTTAACATTCCCATTGTCAGCGCTGCCATGGATACTGTAACAGAGTCTCGAACTGCCATAAGTATGGCGCGTGAAGGAGGAATCGGTTTTATACACCGCAACATGAGTATCAAAAGTCAGGTTGTTGAGGTTGATAAGGTTAAAAAATCTGAAAGCGGTATGATTATTGATCCGGTGACGATACATCCTGATCAGCAAGTCCATGAAGTATTGAAATTGATGGAACAGTATCGCATCTCAGGGGTTCCGGTTACAAAGGAAGATCAACTGGTAGGTATTGTGACAAACAGAGACCTGAGATTTGAAACAGATCTTGAAAAGAATGTTTCACAAGTCATGACCAAGGATAACCTTATTACGGTTACAGAAGGGATTACCCTGGAAGATTCCAAGAAGCTGCTGCATGAACACAGGATAGAGAAGCTCCTTGTAACAGACAAAAAGGGTCGATTGATCGGCATGATAACCATAAAAGATATTGAAAAGATTAAAAAATACCCGAATGCCTGTAAGGATAAGATGGGCAGACTCAGAGTCGGAGCTGCCGTAGGTGTCGGCCCTGATAAGGAGGAACGCACAGAGGCCCTTCTGAATGCAGGAGCTGATATCATTTTAATCGATACTTCTCACGGGCATTCAAAAAATGTTATTGAAACTGTCAATGTTTTGAAGAGTAATTTCAAGGACATCGAGTTGATAGCAGGAAATGTCGGCACGGCAAAGGGTGCGGAAGACCTGATCAAGGCCGGCATTGACGGAGTTAAGATCGGGATCGGGCCAGGATCCATTTGCACAACACGTGTTGTTGCAGGTATCGGTGTGCCTCAGATCACCGCCATAATGAACTGCAGGTCAATATCCAGCAAAACAGGCGTCCCTTTAATTGCGGACGGGGGCATCAAATTTTCAGGTGATATTACCAAAGCCGTGGGAGCGGGCGCCCATGTGGTGATGATAGGCGGACTTTTAGCTGGAACAGAAGAAAGTCCGGGAGAAATGGTGATTTATCAGGGCCGCAGCTACAAGGTCTATAGGGGTATGGGTTCTATAGAAGCCATGCGGAAAGGGAGTAAGGACAGGTACTACCAGGGTGACGATGCCTTTGGCGACAAGCTTGTGCCGGAAGGTATTGTTGGACGTGTTCCATACAGAGGCAGTATCTCCGACAATATTTTCCAGCTTATGGGGGGGTTAAAGGCCGGCATGGGATATACGGGATGCCGAACCCTGGATGAGCTTAGGGAAAAAGCGCGCTTCGTTAAGATCAGTGCGGCAGGAATGCGTGAAAGCCATGTCCATGACGTGATTATTACCGAAGAAGCGCCGAATTATCGCCTCGATTGATGACTTTTAGGCGCTTTGCAAAGCTATATCGGCAATTTTTTCCGATGTATGTAATATTTTTTTTATTAATAATAAATCCTAAATCCGAATAGAGAAATTCTAAACTATCTCTAGAACCTATTTCAAAAACAATCTAAGTGCCCTTGGCGGCGTTGCGAAATGGTTCAAAATGCTCACATACTACGTGTATGCTCCGCTTTTTCACCATTTCGCGCCTTGCCCTGAACTCTAATCTTATTTTTGAGATAGGTTCTAATAACCAAAACTATAATGACCAAAACAAGATGCCGGATTGATATTTATTGAAATGGGTTACCTTCTCCATCGTTTTGAGCATTCGGTCATTCGTACCGCAGAATACGGGAAGTTTCGTATTTGGTGGTTATTCCCTCG
>JAZFVY010000050.1:0-7369 GCA_036447975.1 Desulfobacterales bacterium | reverse complement strand
GGCGGCCAGTAGACATATTCCATCGGTTCTACCATCATCTTTCGCAAAAGAAAATCTTCAAAAAACTCAAGAAAATATATATCCGGCACTGATTTTAAAACAACGGTATCATCATGCATGTAACCATAGATAAAATCGAGATACGGCTGCAAACAAAAAGAAAAATCTTGGATATCTTCCTTTAAGCCTTTGGCAGTAAGCCATTTTTCAAATCGTTTCCGACACTCGTCGTGCAGAGAAAATAAAAGATTCTCATAGGAAGAGTATTCGGCGCTATTTTCGATATAACCGTCCAATTTTTCAATTTTTTCTATTAATTCGCCATCATCTTTATCAGCCGGAAAAATCTCATTAGAAAGCGCCAGGCGCTTATAGTCAAAAGGCTTTATAAGGTAGTGCACCTCCTTCCGTATATACATGAAAGGCGTGTCGGATTCAGGCTGTTTGTCTTTAGGAAACAGAAAAGCATATCGATCTACCATCTTGGTGAGCAATGCAGCGGCTTCATCTTTCTTTAAGGTGTATGCCGAAGCCAGCGATTTCAATATCTTGTTCTCGATCTTTTTGTCTTGCTTGCCTTCATCGGCGGAAATGGAATAGTTCCAAATTAACATGCCGATTTGCAAGGTGTCGTTATGTGCATTCTCTTCATCTTTGGCGAATTCAAACAGCGGCTTTGCATATTCCATTATAGCCTGTGACATGGAAATGGAGCGGAAACCTTCCGGAGCTCCCATATGCGTTAATCCGGGCCTCAGTATAGTCTTAGGTTCCGTTGCCGCCCTGGATTTTACAAGCCGCAAGCTACGCTTCCTTTTGGTTTTTTCACGCGCCTTGGCGCGTCTCTTTGAAATATCTCTTTTCTTTTTTTTTGCCATGAACCATGCTCCTAACATCTCTTAAAGGGTTTTTCTCGTCCACAGATAAACCATTTTTATACCCGAATTGCTGCTTTAAGCTAAATTTTGAGCACCATCCACAATTGTTTGTCGTAATATCAGACTATTAGTTTGGTCTTGCGCAAGTATGCCATGCAAGTCATTGGATTCATAAGATGATTCGCGCAATGGCTTTTCTATAAATTCGGACAGCAGCAATCCCCGAAAAAGCGTTCCCGGCCGCCGGGCAAACCATTTGTGCACCGCAATAATCGGCCGGTAATTCTGCTGAATCTGCTTTTCCCGAAGCGCAAGATTCGCAATAAACGGTATGTCAAAATCACGTTCGATCATAAACTTTTATTGTCCAAGTACCCATGCTCCGTCCCATCCCAGAAATATCAATATATCATGGACATCCCCAATTTTACAAAACATGTCCCGACCAGTACTTGGCTTGACACAGGCAAATCGATATCACATCTTCAGATCTATTTTCAGACGTCCAGGTAACAGATATCTGCAATAGGTTTCTGAAAAAATTGCAACTTGATTTTGCTATTCCTCGTTCATTTTCAATGATCTTGTACAAGGACTAATAGCTGTAATGTCCACAAGCGACCGAGCTCCATTTAGAAATGCTTGGTATAATTTTTTAGATTAGAGCCAAGCCTTGAATTAGTAATGTAACTTGAAAAAATTATTAGCGCTTTTTTTTAAAATCCATTCCAAACCATCATGTGGCAGCCCTGATGTTTTTAGCCACTTTAGCTCCCTGTCCCAAGCGTAAGGAATGTTTGGAAAGTCAGATCCATACATAATTCGGTCAAGTCTGAAATTGTTAAGTTCGATGGTATCCTCTATAGGAAAGTAATCCGTTAGAACCATGGTTGTGTCCAACCAGAGGTTGTCATATTTCTCAATCAGTTTTCGGTAGGCGGATATTTCGTCAAATCCTAAATGGGGCACACAGATATTCAGTTTAGGGAAATTCTGTAAGACCTTCTCTAACTTTTGGGCGCTGCAAATTTTGTACGGATCGCAACGGTAAACCGTGCTTTTAGGCTCTCTGCCAACATGCATCACAATGGGTTTTTTCTCTGATTCGCATAAATCATAGATAATATCCATCTCTTTAGCATTCATATCAAAACACTGGACATGAGCATGCAGTTTCAGACCCATCAAACCATAATCGAAGGCTTCTTTGAGAATATCCTCAACATTCTTTTCACCAGGAAAAACCGTGGCTATACCAGTAACTTTTTTAGGAAACTCTCTGCATTTTTTCACCATGTATCGATTCAACATTCGTGAAATGCTTGGTTTGTGTGCATATTGAAGCGCAACTACATGTCTAACACCACGAGACAGAAGATGCTCCAACACGCGGGAGCTTGTTAGCCGGTATCGAATGGGCCAAGCATTTTCGTCAAACCACTGCCAAATTGCAGAAAATATATTGTTAGGAAAGATGTGAACATGGGCATCAACTACGATAGGAAGTTCTTCCGGAACAGTTACACCCTCCTCATCGTCAATGGCTGGAAGATTGGGTCTTAACATTAAATATATTACCTAATTCCATGTTGGAAGCGTGGGTTACTTGCCATAGCGTGCAGTCACTTCAAATCAAATTCGAGTATAGCTTGCAAATGATATTCTTCAATGCCTTCCTTTTTTCATCACATCTCCAGACGTTTCAGCGCTGTTTCAACCGCTTTGTGAAGTTTCTGCTCCAGCAGTTCCCGTTTTGGCAGTTCGGTCATGTATTCGGCCACCTTGATACCGCTTTTGTCCAGTTGCAATAGCTCAATATGCTCGCTGGTTTTTCTGTCCATCGTCAATTCGGGAGTCAGAGCCTCCCTGATCTTAGGATAATCTTTTCAGGTTCGGCTACCTGGACAATTATCTTAATTGCCTTTTCTAATGAATCATTCATTAGATACCTCCCCTCCCGTATTAGTTGCTCTTTTTCTATTCCTTGGTTATTGGTGCCGTGTCTTTGACTTCCGGGACATCCTATATTATAACATTCGTTCCTAATATGATAGGAAACTTATAATATTAGGGGCCCCTAGCCCCTTCATGGAAACGACCCCCTGGGCAACGGCAATTCGTTCGGATGGCTTTTTGTCGGTAACATCTACCATCCGCACGCGTCCTAGTTTGTCAATATGGGTGAATTCTTCCATAAAGCACTCCATGTGGTTTTACAAGCAATTGGTCTCTAAAAGCAATTTGATTTCAATGGGTTGCAGAATTTTCGAGACGTTATAATAGTTACGCAAAGAGAAAATAAAAAAATGGCGCAAGTTTTAGGCCGGGATATAAACACCTCTTTTCAAGTTCTTAATCCGACCCTGTTTTTTTGCTTTGTAAACAATATTTCTTATCTGTTTATCGTCAAGCCCTGTTTTTTCTCTAACCCCGGCGGCGGTAATACCTTTTCTGCTTCTTTTGATAATGCCCACAACCGTGTCAAACAGAGATCTGTCTCTTGTTTTGGGTGAAGCCTTTTTTGAGTGTGTTTTCGCCTCGGGCTTTCCGGTTGCAGATCTGGCCTTAGCTTTTTTAGATGCAGGCATTAATGATTTTGTTCTCTTTGAAGCCCTTTTTGGAGCTTTCGCCCTTTTCTTTTTTACAACAACAGGTTCTTCAATATCAATGCCGAACACATCCGCCAGATCTGATTCGTCAATGACCCTTGTCGTTTTCTTCTTGGCTTTTTTAAGCAATTTGCGGGTCTTATCTTCTAAGGCCTGTGTTACCAGGTCTTTCATTTTAGCTTTTCTAAGCTTGAAAAATAGGCTCGGGTCTTTATCAAGCCTGGCGCCAATGCCATACAGGGTTGCAGCCACATGTTTGCACATATAGGCCCAGTCGGGACAACTGCAATTAAAATCAATCTCTTTTGGCGAAGGGAACAGCCCCTTCCCCTGGGCCATGAAGATTTCATCTAATGCTTTGGGAAATTTTCCGGCCAAAAGCTCCTGCAAGGAATCCAGTTTTCCTTCACAGGCAGCTTTAATATCCTTCCAGATCATTTTATTAACAGCCTTTATTTTGATTACTACAGAATATGGCTTTGATCTTGTTCCCTGAACAAGGGATTCGACTTTGCCAGGATCTATTTGAAGGTCCAGCACTGCGTCATGAAGGACATAACTGCGCCCCCGGCCGATACGATTGCTGTAGTCGGCATACCGTTCAAGGTTGAGGTTCCATGACTTGCCCCACCAGGTCCGAGCGATAGCCCTGCTTTCAAGAAGAATCGGTTTTATATCAGGATTTTTCTTTCTTAGCTGTTTTAGTTTCCTGGCTGCTTTTGTTCTCTTTTCAGCAACGGATACATAACGCGGATAGCCCCAATACCCCATAATCACCTCTTAAGTGTATTTTCTGTAACTTATCAATTTGTTGAGCCCGCCGGAAGCGGACGTTATATAAAATTGCGAAGCAATTTTATAATGCTAACTTAAAAAGGTCCACTAATTCATCATTTTTCATCTCGGTTATCCAGGCGTCGCCGGTGCTGGCAACAATGTCTCGTGACAACTTGGCTTTTTCTTCTAACATTATATCAATCCTCTCTTCCACAGTAGCTTTGGTCAAAAACTTGTGCACAATAACATTCTTTTTTTGTCCAATCCTGAACACCCGGTCGGTTGCCTGGTTTTCTACGGCAGGATTCCACCACCGGTCAAAATGAATTACATGGTTTGCCTCTGTCAAATTCAACCCGACCCCGCCGACTTTCAGGGATAATACCATAAAAGGAACATAGTGTTGGCTTTGAAATTGCTCAATAATCCTCTTTCTTTTAACTACGGGCACACTTCCATGCAAAATCAGGCCTTTTCGATTAAAAATGCTTTCCAAAAAATCATGAAGCGGTTCCGTTATTTCCTTAAATTGTGTAAAAACCAAAACCTTTTCTCTTTTTTCATATATTGTTTCACAAATTTCACGAAGCCTTAAAAACTTGCCGCTGTCTTTTTCTTCAAAGCCTCCGGTTCCGATATATTGATCCGGGTGATTGCAGATCTGCTTGAATTTCATAAGGGAAGAAAGGATTAGTCCCTTTCTTTGAATCCCTTCTGTTTCCGCGATGGCCCCCTTTATCTCTTTGACCAGATTTTCATATAAAAGGATTTGTTTTTTGCTAAGGGGGGCATATGTTTTCATCTCAACCTTTTCCGGGAGGTCGGATATGACCGTCCTGTCGGTTTTCAATCGCCTCAAAATGTATGGGCCGATAATTTTGCGCAGTCTTGAATATCCGGAGGAGTCATGATTTAAGTTTTTTGAAAATTTTTTAAACTCTCTGGCATTCCCGAGTAATCCCGGATTTAAAAAATCGAATAAGGACCAGAGGTCTGACAGCCGGTTCTCAATAGGAGTACCTGTCATTATAATCCTGTTACAGGAAGAGAGCTTTTTTATTGCCTTGGCCTTTTTTGTCCCCGGATTTTTGATGGCCTGGGCCTCATCTAAAATGATGTAGTTCCACGAATATGATTGGAGCCATTTATACTTTTGAACCAAGGCATATGTTGTAATAACAAGATCAAATCCATCCAGTGATTCTTTGTCTTTTGGCACGCCCTTTTTCCCTGAATTAGTTCCTGGATGCGCGATATAAAATTTGATGTTAGGTGAAAAACGCCTAATTTCATTTTCCCAGTTGGCAATAAGGGAGGCCGGAATTACCAAGAGACTTGCATTATATGGATTTCCTGATTCCTTGAGTTTGGATTTTATGATATTTAAAAAGGCCAGTGCCTGGATGGTCTTGCCAAGGCCCATATCATCTGCCAGACAGGCCCCAAACTGTAATGAATGCAAAAAATACAGCCAGCTTAGCCCTTTCTGCTGATAATCTCTTAGCTGGCCCTTAAATGCCTTGCCGGGCTTTACTGAAGTAATAAGTTCAGGATTTAGCAGTTTTTGGATGACCGATTTTAGCCATTTTCCGTTCGAGATGCCGCAATCTATTTCTTGCGTATTAACATCCAGTAATTTCTCAGGCGCAAGCTGCATCCTAAGGGCGTCCTTTAAGCTAAAACCTTCTTTAGCCATAAATTTTTTTGCTTTTTCATAGGCATTCAGAGTCTGTTTTAGTTTTTCCGGATCAACCGCCACCCATTTGTTTTTAATGAAGGCCAGCCCTTCTGATTCACTTAATAATTGCCTTGCTTCCTTTTCAGAGATTTGCGTATCCCCGAGAAACAAGCGGGCATTGAAATTTAAGATTGCATCCATGCCGACAAAGGAGGGCTTTGAATCACCAACGCTAAAATTTAGTCTTACTCTTGATTTATTACCTTTCCACCAATTTGGAATTCTGCACAAAATACCTGACTCTTCGTAAATAGGAACCTCTTTTAAAAAAGAAAACGTATCTCCTGCAGTCCAGACAAAGGGATGAAACAGTTCTCCGGTTTCAAGAAGATCTGCAATTAGCGGGCTCCTTTCTGCGGCTCTATGAACTGTTGCAAGAAGCTCCAGCAGCTTTTCATTATCATTTTCATATTCCTGCAACGCGTGTTTGAGAGGGAGATGTTTGGATCTTCCCTGTTTGTTTATCCTGGTTGAATAAGTTGCCATAAAAGCAAACGGATAATCGTTACTCTTATTTTCTACAAGATGGAAAAATACCCTGCCCACAAGGTGCACATTTGGGCTGTAAGTCCTGATAAAATCTTCAACGGTTCCGTCGTAAGATTTAATCGCAAAGGCAAATGCATTGTTTAATCTTACCCATACAGCTTCAAGCAATTCAGTGTTTAAGTATTCTGAACCAATCATCAATGGGGCCTGCTCTAAATGTAGCCTCAATTCATCTTTTTCTATCAAAAGCTTGATTTTATGACGCAGAATTTCCAGATCAGGTGTTTGGCTCAATTTCGTGGCAAAGGCCCCGGTAAAATTTCGCCAGTAATCAAGGGAAGGGGAAAGAGAGACCTGATGATCGCAAAAACCCAAAAACAGGAGCCATGAATCGTTATTGGCAGAAAAGCGTTTGTATATTTCTTGTTGTAACAGTCGGCTGCTCTTGTTTATGACCTCCTCTGTGTCCGTCCATTCCAACTGGAGGGAACCGTTTGGCATAACAACAACGTTTAATTCTTGATTCATCATTTCCTGTATGGGCTAACTCTCATGTATTTGTCTTGCTCACTTCAGGATCTTTCCATCAGCCAACCTTTTATTTCGTCTAATTGTCGGTGTGTGGCTATTAATGAAAACATATCAATACGGCATTGTAATTATTGAAAAATTATCTCTTTAGAAAAAAGTCCTTGCAGGACTTAGGTAATATACATTTTATCTACCCTATCCTGGCGTTTTAGAAATTCAATTTGCTCATCTATTGTCGCAAACCCGGAAAGATCCAATTCCTCAAACTCATCGGGGGAAGTATTTGTTTTTCTCATAACATTTTGAACAATTTCCTCCAATTGTTCTTTTGAAATTTTGGAAACTCT
>JAZFVY010000049.1:0-4217 GCA_036447975.1 Desulfobacterales bacterium | reverse complement strand
CAAGAACGCCGAGGAGTCTCTAAAAGAATAGACGCATTTGAACAACATCCTCCTTGATGCTATACTTTGTGTAGCTCTACTTATTCGTCAAAAGACCCAAGAAATTGTTTTTCTAACGAAGCTGGGAGAATTGTTAATTATCTGTTCCTTTTGAAACGGCACAAATCGTCTAACCGGCTTACAGGTCTGGCGCCATCTGCTCGGCAAGTTCTTTGAAGTTGAGCAACTGTCGTCGCATCATAACTAAGTCCCCCCAAGGCAATAAGAGGCGCATCAAACGACCGATTAAACCCAGCGGGTATTTAACAATAAGTTTGACAAGCAGTCGACAGTTACCTGCGTTTTTTGGAACGATAATATAGCTTACAGCTACGTCACCGAACATTCTCAAAGCAAACCGGTTGCGCTTTACACGGATCGTGAGATGATGGTCGCGTATAAAATCGACTAGCTCAAATATGGTCATTACATCTTGCCCGACCGACAGTTCGTCAAGCTCCGACGACAGCTTGCGTGGACTTTGCCTTCCAAAGTTGTCTATCCAATCGTAGCTATAGGGAGCGATACGCATTTGACAGAGCCATCTAAAAATAACTTCAGGACTTGCCTTAATGCTGATACCCCTGAAATATGTATCGTCGCAAACTTCAATTAAGTGATCACAAGGGAAATCAAGAAGGCGTTCCTGTGATGCAGTACCCCATGTTCGGCTCAAGGATGACATTCAGATTCTCAACTTGAAGCTACCTGCAGGTCAGGTTTCGGTTTTCCTTACTTCGGTGTCCGGAAAGGAAACATCGTACTTGGCATTGGTAAAGATATCCAGAATTTGACGCATATGATCTCTTCCGAGCGTCTGGAGTACAAACTCCACCTCCGCCGACCTCAAAGAGAGATGCGTGAATGCGCGTTGATGGCTGATCTCTATTATATTGGCGTTGACCGTGCCCAGAAGCCGGGTAACCTCCGATAGTGCACCTGGCACGTCCGGAATCCCGACACGAAGACGACCAAGGCGATCGGATCGAGCCAATCCGCGATGGATGATCGACGATAGTATAAATAAATCGATATTCCCGCCGGAGAGAATCAGCCCCACTTTCCGTCCCTTGAAACGCTCCTGATTCGCGAGCAGCGCGGCCAAACCGACTGCACCGGCTCCTTCGACTACTGTCTTTTCTATCTCCAGCAAAAGTAACACGGCTGCCTCGATTTCGTTTTCATCAACGAGAAGAATCTCATCTACAAATTCCCGGACCACGGGCAAAGTCAAGCTGCCAGGCTCGCTCACTGCAATGCCCTCGGCAAAGGTGCCCGTCCCGCAATCTATAGGAATCCCTTTGAGCGCCTGGTACATGGAAGGAAAGCGTACCGTTTCCACACCAATGATTTCAATCTTAGGGCTAATTGCCTTGGAAGCGATAGCGTTGCCGGCGATCAGACCGCCGCCGCCTATGGGAATCAAAAGCAGATCAAGATCACTGAAGCACTCGAGCATCTCTAAAGCAATAGTTCCTTGACCTGCTATGATTTTTTCGTCGTCATATGGATGGATTAGCACCAGATCGCGCTCTCGGGCGAACTCCTGTGTAAATTCACATGTCTCATCCAGTTCATCGCCGTGTAAAACAACCTCAGCGCCAAATACACGTGTGCGTTCAACCTTCACGTTGGGTGTATGGCGGGGCATAACAATAGTCGCCGGAATGAACATTCTCTGGGCGTGATAGGCAACACCTTGGGCGTGGTTGCCTGCCGACATCGCGATTATGCCGGCCTTCCGCTGTTCGGTTGTAAGCGACAGGAGCTTGACAAGAGCGCCCCGGTCTTTAAATGAGGCCGTGAATTGATGATTCTCAAATTTTAGGATCACCTCGGCTCCCGTGATCTCGGTGAGTGTCTTGGATCTTGTACACGGAGTATTAATGACGCTGCCAGCGATCAAGTCGGCTGCATTATAGATATCTTTAACGCTAATTGTCATGATTTTTCCTCAGTTTAAGCCATTCATGTTTTATTATAATTGTCTGAGGAACACGAACTCAAGTTGCTTTTAGCCATCAGATCAAATGACTTGCGGAGATACTACTATTACACTCAATCAAAAAGTTGTCCTGTTCAGTTATTCCAACATGCCTCGAATCGTCTTTTCATATTCCGGGAAATATTGACCGATTACTGAAAGCTCGAAGCTACGAAGAATGCTTGTATTGCTTTCTCGCTCGAGAAGAAATCTAAAAGACTGCTCCACCAGTACCTCCGGCGTTACACGTTTATTTGTCAGCTTTTTATAATATGAGGGTGTAACAGTAACCTTGTGAATTGTAGTCGTGTTCTCCTCAACAATAACCTCAAATGTTGCACTATCTATTGTGTTAACAGTAATCATGATTCTTTCTTGTCTCCTTGAGCATACCAAATTATTTTGCGTTTTTAATTGAACGGCCTAAATATTGTATTATAAAACGACATTAGGATAATTACAATGTATTTTGAATCTGAAAGTGGCTTCAGAAATTGTGATATTGGCAGATATTAAGTCCTCCCCTGGAAATTTATGACTACATTCGCTATACACAATTTTTTCGGCTCCTAAATATTCAACACTACGATACGAATTTGAAAGATTGTCACGTAAATGATATGTAAGTAATGCACTAAGTTGACATTGAGATACGATTAACGTATCGTCAGAATATCTATTGATTAATTTAGCTTGGGCCGTTACAAACTATCGCAAGATGAATGTCACGGCACGCCAGAATCGAATGGCCGCATTTTTCATAATAGGCTATCTGTTCGATGACCGATTCAAATTATAGTTCTGCTTCTATTTTAAAGTAATAGCAGTCATGTTTTCCCTAAGGTATCCTTATTTCATTTGCGTTCCATCTTTTCCAATGGAGAGAAAATAAAATGAAAATAGACTGGAGTGCAATCTATAAAGCATATCCGGTAAACAAAGAGATGATCTGGCTCAACAATTGCGGCACCACTCCGGCGGGAAAACACATAATTGAGGCTCTTTCCCAATTTATGGAAGGCTATGCCCTAAAGGGTATTATAACTGAGATTGCCAGTTACCCAAAGGTTCAGAATAATATAAAAAAAATTCTCTGCGATCTTTTAAATTGTTCGCTTGATGAGTTGGCTCTTATCCACAACACAGCTGAAGGGATGAATATTATCTCCCACGGATTGAAACTATCTGCTGAAGATGAAGTCATCCTGCTTGAAAACGAATACCCAAGCAATATTTATCCATGGCGACATCTGGAGAAAAAAAGTGTAAAACTGGTAACTGTACCCATGAAAACATCTCCTGAAACATTTCTACAAGAGCTGAAACGGTTGATAACTTCAAAAACCCGCGCGATCTCACTGTCGGCAGTGCACTGGTGTACCGGCATGCCCCTCCCATTGGAGCAAGTTGGCAAATTGTGCAAAGAAAACAGCATAGATTTTGTGGTTGACGGGGCCCAGGGGGTGGGCGTGCAACCCTTGGATATCCAAACCGCCAATATTGACTACATGGCGTTTTCAGCCTGGAAGTGGTTATTGGGGCCGCTTGGACTGGGGGTTCTTTTTATTTCCAAAGAAAAGCTGAACAACCTTGATCCGGTATTTATCGGCACGGATTCTGTGGTGAGGCCCAAGGAATATCTTCCTTACAAATCGGAGCTAAAACCCTCGGCCGACCGATTTACTTTTTCAACTGCCAGTTTAAGCGACTGGGTATATTTAGAGGCCGCTCTCAAATTTCTAAAGGCTATAGGTTTTTACGCTGTGCGTAAAAGAATATTTGAACTTAGCGCTCAATTGAGTAGAGGCTTAACCAAAATCGGTTTTAATGTGTTTTCAGATCAGTTTCCAGATTATCCAACAGGAATTGTTGTCTGTGAAAAACCTGGAGTCGGATCAGATGCCATTATGACACATCTTAAAAAAAACAAGATTGTTGCCGCCGAACGTCTGGGAAGAGTGAGATTATCTCCGCATGTGTATATTTCTCCTGAGCAGATAGATGAAGTAGTGCGAGTTCTTGAACAGATCTGAAAAACTCTTTTTATTGCAAACATATAAAAAGAATTTTCGCGTCATCTCGATCTTTGGTAACTGCAAGTGCGCCACGCGCGCACTTTAAATATAAAGTGTGCGCAACTGCACAAAAGATGAGGGTAGGCCCCTCGAAGCCGGCGGTCAGTATGAGTGCTCAG
>JAZFVY010000048.1:0-2515 GCA_036447975.1 Desulfobacterales bacterium | reverse complement strand
CCCTTGGAAACCATGCCAAAGCGCGCAATGTCTATAAACGTTTGATAGCCGAATATCCGGACAGCATTTTTGTTGCCGATGCAAAAATTAAAACAATTGTCACTTTTTACAACCAGGGTGAATATTCAGAAGTTATAGACCGGGCTGCCATTTTTCTTAAAAAGGCTGTTTCCATGGCTAACATTATCAGAACATACGTGTTGCTGGGTGATACTTATTTGGCAATGGGTTCTTCGACGGATGCTGTTAATTACTATGCCATTGCGTATAGCAAATCCGAGGACCCGGAAAAGAAGATTGTCATGGGAAAGCTGATAGAGGCCATCCGAAAGCTTGGTTCTGAAGAAATTGTATTTCTTTTAAGGCGTCTGGAAGAAATGCTTCCAACAGGCTACCTTATGTACCAGCTTGGGATAAAAAATGCCGAGGAAGACAAATACGATGAGGCTTTGAAGGTTTTGTCGGTGTTCATTGAAAAGTTCCCGGACCATGAGAATGTGCAGGAGGCAAAAGGTCTGATAGCAGAAATTAATAAAAAATCCATCTATAGTCGTTACACCATAGGATGTTTGTTCCCATTAAGCGGCTTTTATAAAACTTACGGCAACAGGGCATTAAAGGGTGTTGAACTTGCTCTGAGTCAATTCAGTTCCCAAAACACACACCCTTCCATCAAGCTAATAATAAAAGATACAGGATCTGATCCTGTTAAGACTGTCCTGGCCGCAAAAGAACTGTTTGATGAAAACATTGCTGCCATTATCGGCCCAATTATCACGGCCGAATCCGCTGCTCTTGAGGCACAGGATAAGGGGATTCCGATAATCACGTTAACCCAGAAAGACAATATCACTGATATCGGAGACTATGTTTTCAGAAATTTTTTCACCCCGGAAATGCAGGTTAAGGCTCTGGTATCTTACGCCATCGAGAAGCTTGGGCTAAACACTTTTGCAATTCTTTATCCTGATGAAAATTATGGTAAAACCTTTATGAATCTTTTTTGGGATGAGGTGATCGCCAATGGGGGAAAAGTTGTCGGTGTTGAATCATACGATTCGGCGAATACCGATTTTGCCGGTCCCATTAAGAAACTGGTGGGTCTTTACCATGAAGTTCCTGAAGATCTACGAGAAACGGTCGTACCGATTCCTGATGATGAAAACAAAATTATTGAAAATATTGAATATGAAGAGAATGAAATTGATGAGGAACCCAAAGCAATTGTTGATTTTGATGCCATCTTCGTTCCCGATGCCCCCAAGAAGGCAGGGCTTATCATTCCACAATTGGCTTTTTATGACGCCGGCGATACGCATCTATTAGGAACCAATCTGTGGCATTCCGCCAGTTTGATCGAGATGGCGCGGCAATACGTTCAGGGCGCCATAATGACAGATGGTTTTTTTGCTGAAAGCTCCTCAAAGCATGTCGGGGATTTTGTGAAAATTTTCCAGGAGACTTTCAATGAGAAGCCGGGATTTATTGAAGCGGTAGCTTATGATACCGCCAGGATATTGTTCCAGGCGGTAAGCCGACCAGATATTCGATTTAGAGGTGTACTTAAAAACAGGCTAAAGGAACTCACCGATTTTCGAGGTGTAACTGGATCGACAATATTTGATGAAAACGGAGATGTGTTGAAAGAGCTTTACCTTCTTCAAGTAAAAGGTCGTCGATTTGTTGAGTTGGAGTACTATTGATTTTGCAAAAGATAGCGCTTAATATGCGGGTTAATCATAACTCAATATCCCCTGACCTGTTGCTCCCAGTACATTTAGCCACAACTTTCCTTTTGGATCGATTTTCTTGCGCTGCCCTGCCGAAGCACTCATGGGAATATGCACAAAATGGTTGTTCCAGTGTCCTATGAGCAGTTTTGTCTTGCCCGCCATGCCCGCATGAACCGCATCACGGCCCAAGAAACTGCAGAACACTCGATCATTTGCATTTGCAGGGAGGCTCCTTATCATATAACTGGGATCGATATATTTAAGGGACACATCGATGCCTTTACCTCTGAAATAGGATAAAATGGCATCTTTAAGGAAGGGCCCGATATCCTTAAGCCTGATGTTTCCGGATTCATCATGTTCATCTGCCGTGCTGTCAAAAAACTTTTGCCCCGCACCTTCCGCCACTACGATTACGGCATGTCCTCTGAGATTTAAACGTTTTTCAAGAGCAGTGAGAAGACCGCAAGGTCCTTCAAGGTCAAAATCCACCTCTGGTACCAGCACAAAATTTACATCCTGTTGAGCCAAGGCAGCCGTTGCTGCGATGAAACCCGAATACCTGCCCATCAGTTTAATAAGACCGATTCCTTTTGGATATCCTGCTGATTCGTTATGGGCAGCCTTGATGGCCTGTGTCGCAACGTCAACGGCTGTGTCAAAACCAAAAGAGCGCGATACCATGTGAATATCATTATCAATGGTTTTGGGAATTCCAACAACACTGATCTTCAGGTTCCTTTCGGTTATGGCATCCGTTATTTTGGTGGCAGCCATGAGGG
>JAZFVY010000047.1:0-4584 GCA_036447975.1 Desulfobacterales bacterium | reverse complement strand
ACTGAAAATGTTATATTAAACCATGATCATCCGCAAACCCTTTTAAACCCATCATACCTGGAGTATCTTCGTTTAACCGTATCTGATACAGGTTACGGCATGTCGCAAAAAACGCTAAATCGTATATATGAACCTTTTTTTACAACAAAAGAAAAAGGCACGGGTCTTGGATTATCAATAGTCTATTCAATAATAAAGGATCACGGAGGATTTATAGAAAGTGACAGCGATGTCGGCAAGGGGACAACTTTCAGGATTTACTTTCCTGTTTTAGATAGTGATGAGCAACTGCAAAAAAAAGTAGAGCTAAAGAAAGCCGATAAATCTCTTTGCGGAAACGAAAGTATTTTAATCGTTGATGATGAAAAAGATGTTTTAAAAATTTGCGAGGAAATGCTTGCAAGAAATGGCTACACAGTAATTACAGCAAAGGATGGGGAAGAGGGGATAGTAAAGTATTCCAAAAACTTTCCTGATTTAGTACTTCTTGACATTGGCATGCCCGGCATAGGTGGCATTAAATCTTTGCAGGAAATGATGGACGTCGATTCAAATGTTAAAGTTGTTATAATGAGCGGATATTCCGAAAGTATCGAAGAAGCCAGAAAAATGGGAGCCAGGGCCTTCTTACAAAAACCATACCATATTACAGAGCTGCTTAAAACAATAAGAAGTGTATTAGACGGATATTCCAGTTATGAGTGGAGAACAGGGCTATCCCTTGAAGCAACTTAGGGCTCGCTCAGGTAAGCGTAGACTCAAAAATAACTTCACATTTTATTGAGCCGATGCATCCTTTCTGACTTTAGACGTCGATGCATCCCGCATGACTGCGTTGTTCGCCGGTTTAATAAGCCGGCTATTCGCCCTCCTCGCGCCTTGTCATGCGGGACCTCGGCACCCTAAATAGGTTTCATATCCAAAAGGTCGTCTTGAAACTCGATGAACGGGAGGCGCAGTAAAAAAGTCCCTGCTTTTCAGTGGGGACTTTTTTATCCTCTTAGAATGATAAAAAGTGTATAGGATTATAAAGAAGCTCTTGAATCAATGGAAACTGTTTTTGATGCAACGAAAGGGCATTTAGCTGAATATGCTGAAACACTTGCTATTCTCGTAGAACACTACGAAACAGAACGTTTCCCGATTAAAGAATCATCAGGTATCGATGTGGTAAGATTTCTTATGGACCAAAATGGACTGAATCAAAAAGACCTTATCGGAATTCTTGGTGGGAAATCTTCCGTTTCCGAGATACTTCATGGGAAGAGACTTTTGAATCTTCAACATATTAAAGCTTTATCTGATGAATTTAATGTAAACCCGGCAACTTTTATTTAATTCTAGTCGACTCTAAAAACTATTAGTTCTTTTCGCTTTATGGCCTCCTAACACCCTTGCTTCACAGTCTATTTTATCTTATCGCATACACCACATGCTTGGGTTTGACGACTTCATGTCTCCGTCTTCCGGATCTAAGTTCACCAATCAAGATATTGTGATTTTCGCAAATATTTTCAGCCAATATATCAATATCCATCCGTTGTCTGCCATTTTCATTTCACCTTTCCTGCCAGACAATCGTTCGATGAAGTCCTTCCGGTTTTCATCACTTAAAAAGATCTTTTTTCTTTCTATTCCACGCCCCATGACATGATGCAATACACCGGGAGCATCTGAGCTGGCTAAATTTGGCGTATCCGTGCAATTCCATATTCTGCATTAATCATCAAGCACGTTCTGCATCAACGTCCCCCATTTCGTCCCCCATTTCGTATCGCTGGAGCAAATCGAATGCTTTCCGCTGCTTGGGGTTGCGTCTGGTGATCATCGTAAAAGTATTCAATGGGTTCAGAATCTACAGCAAGCAGACTTCGGTCATTTCCTTCTTCAGGGTTAGTAGGCTTGCATCATCCATACTAGACATCGGCAGACGTACTTCCCCTGAATTGATTTTCCCCATCATTTCCAGTGCTTTTTTTGCCGGTGCTGGGCTTGGGTAACAGAACATGGCTTTCATCAAGCCAAAGAGTCTGTAATGGATCTGATTTGCTTTTTTCAGATTACCGGCAAGTGCGGCCTCCATCATCTCTGCCATACCTTTTGGCTCGACATTGGAAGTTACTGATATAACACCCCTGCCTCCCACGAGGACCGTGGCCATGGCGGTGAAATCATCTCCAGACAGGACGATGAAATCATCAGGGCAGCATCGAATCACATCACTGACCTGGTTGAGGCTGCCCGTGGCTTCTTTGATACCTATAATGTTCTTTATTTGTAACTACTCAGGTGAAATGGTTTTTGCAATCATTTTTGTTACACAGGTATGAAAGGATGACCTGAGATTGCTTCGGTAATTGAATCCAGAATGTTACGGTTTTGCTTTCTTGCTGTAGAAAGGTAGCTTCTTATTCGGGCAAAGTATTTTGCCCCTTGTAATGTGCGGAAACATCCTGATATTTTCAAGCGAACTTTGATCATTCGAATATCTTGTTCGGCCAGGTTGTTTGAAAATGGAACATTTATGTCATGAAGGAAAGCAAGCACAGAGGACTCATGCTCACCGAGACGTACGAGTAGATTTTGAGCCTTGGTCTTTTTTGTCCTGCCTCTTTTCTTTTTTTTGAGTGGCGGATCTGAAAGAGGGTTGCACTTCCATCCTTCGGCAATAAGATCGCGGTATTTTTTGATCCACGGTATTTTTTGTTTTGCAGTTAACTGTTCACTTTGCTTAGAGACAAAATCATTCATGGCCAATAGCAGGTCGAACATATTTTTTGCCCATACTTGATCCTGCTGCTCGAACAGGAAAGTAAGTTCCCGCAGGTGGTGAGCATTGCACAAACCGTGTTTGCAGTTATATAAGAGATAAGGTTTCCAGAAATCATGAATGAGACGCCCATAAAAATTTGGCAATATATTGAAATGATCCATAGCCTCAGTACCGCGTTTTTCATGGATGCCGAAGAAGGTTAATGTTTTTGTGCTTGCAGTGTGCAGCCAGTGGAGTTTACCGTTAGTTCGGGCGCCGCTTTCATCGACATTGAGAATGGAGGATTTACAGAGTGCTTCCACAACTGCTGTCTCGAATGGAGCAAGGTTATCATAACTTCGACGTGAGGCATCAAAGACAGTGGCCTCGCTGATGGGAGCGTTATAAAGATCATCCATCATCTGAGAGATACGGTTGGGAGGAATAAGCTGTTGATTATGTAAGTAGGCCAACAGCCCCCGAAACCTTGGTCCATATTGGACAGGAGAATTGACATCTTCCGGAAATGAGGCGTTATTGGACAAGCCGCATTTAGGGCAAAGTTTGATCTCACCTCTATATTCGGTGACTTCAAGTTTGGGTTGCGGCAGTTCAAAAACCTGTCGGTTGATATAGCCGGCAACCGGTTCATGAGTGAGGTCAACACAACATGAGCAAGAGGTTACAGACAAAGGAATAACATGGTCTGGCTTTTCGGCCTGTTTCAGGTTGTGTCCTTTATGCCCTTTTTGGCCGCCGGTTTTTTTCTTGGAACGCTTGCGCAGGCTTTTAGGCTTGGGTTTAGCCAGCCCATCAGAAGAGGGTGGTTTGCTGCTGTTGCGGCTGTTTTTGTTGACTTTCTGTTCCAGCTCGGAAACACGTTTTGTGAGTGACAGAACCTGCTCCTGGTGAGCCAGGATAAGCTCTACCAAGACATTTTTGTTGAGAGGAGTGAGTTGTTCCCTGGTAAACATTACGAATTTCCTCGACATAAAATTTGCAGGAAGCCTCGAGTTAAAGGATACAGATAAATGTCTTTTACAGGGACTACGAGGTTATTATAACGATCTTGTCGCGACCGCCCTTTTGTCTTGCCGACACAGAACCAATTAGATGCCTTGTAGCAAGTGCCTTTGAAGCGGTCACACTCAACAAATGTCTCCACCATATGGATGGGGTGACCGTATTTATGCATCCAGTCCTGTTTGATACGTCGCAGGACCCTCGCGAGAACATAACTTGCAAGGTGAGGAACACGGATCCAAGGTAGTAAGAGGAAACGGGTATTATTGGTTATAGTGCTTATGTTGGCTTTACGGATCTCTGGGCTCCATCCAATAAAGTTGTCACGAGGGGCGGTTTTCCAAGCAGCAGAACCGAAAAGAAGACAAGCAAGATCACGTCCGAATTTAGGTTTTGTCGCAAACTTTACACGACGTGCACTATCTGATATGAATTCTACATTTGTACAGGATATCAGATGAGTCAAGATCGATTGAAAGGCAGCCATTTCCCTAAAAGTATCGTTTTGCAAGCCGTTTACTGGTATTTACGTTACTCATTGAGTTATCGAGATATTGAAGAACTGATGAATGAACGTGGTGTAAATATAGACCATTCAACGGTTCAACGATGGGTGGTTAAATATACTGGAATGCTGGAATATGCCTTTCGTAAAAAGAAAAAAGCTGTTGGTAAAAGCTGGCGAATGGACGAGACATATATAAAGGTAAAAGGGGAATGGTATTATTTATACAGGGCCGTGGATAAAGAAAACAACACCATCGATTTCCTGCTTACAAAGAAACGGGACAAGAAAGCTGCAAAGCGAT
>JAZFVY010000046.1:0-4776 GCA_036447975.1 Desulfobacterales bacterium | reverse complement strand
CTTTTATTGAAATGCTAATTTCAAAACATCCTGCATTCTGTCGACGAAGTGGAATTCGATCTTTTTTTGGACCTCTTTGGGTATGTCTTCCAGATCCTTCTCGTTCCACTTTGGAATAATAATCGTTTTGATACCTGCTCGATGGGCAGCCAGAACCTTGTCCTTAATGCCCCCAACCGGCAGCACCTGCCCCCTCAATGTTATTTCACCGGTCATAGCAAGATCATTCCGTATGGTTTTATGGGTTAGCAGTGATACCAGGGCGGTTAGCATTGTGACACCGGCTGAAGGACCATCCTTGGGTATGGCGCCTGCAGGTATGTGCAGATGAATATCGCTGTTTTCAAAAAAGTCTTCATCAATTTTGAGGGATGACGCATTTGTTCGAACAAAGCTTAACGCTGCGGTTGCGGATTCCTTCATAACATCCCCAAGCTGTCCGGTTAAGGTAAGGCCTTTGTTCCCTTTCATGGACGTGGCTTCAATAAAAAGAAGTTCCCCTCCTGCTGGTGTCCAGGCAAGCCCCGTGGCCACGCCTGGTGTTGAAATTCTTGATTTTACATCGGAAGTCAGGCGAATCGGCCCAAGGTATTCGGAAATATCCTCAACCCTGATTTTTGCAGATTTTGCATCGTCTGCTGCTATTTTGGCTGCCACACCACGGCAAATGGTTGCGATTTCACGTTCCAGGTTTCTTAGTCCCGCTTCACGGGTGTAACCTGAAATGATCTGTTTTAAAGTCCCTTTTGTAAATGAGATCTGGCTGGCCTTTAGACCATGGGCTTCACGCTGACGGGGTATGAGATATCTGGTTGCAATATTAATCTTTTCATCAAGGGTGTAACCCAGAAGTTGCAGGACTTCCATCCTGTCCCGCAGAGCAGGAGGTATGGTGTCGAGAATGTTTGCCGTTGTTATGAACATGACCTTGGACAGATCAAAGGGCACGTCCAGATAATGATCTGAAAAAGAAAAGTTCTGTTCAGGATCAAGAACTTCCAGTAGAGCTGATGATGGATCTCCGCGAAAATCGCTCCCCACCTTGTCTATTTCATCCAGCATGAATACCGGATTGTTTGATCCGGATCGCCGGATACCCTGGATAATACGGCCGGGAAGGGCTCCTACATATGTACGCCGGTGTCCTCTAATTTCAGCCTCATCCCTTACACCCCCCAATGAGATGCGGAAAAACTGGCGCCCTAAAGCCCTGGCGATTGAGTGGCCCAGTGATGTCTTACCTGTGCCTGGGGGGCCGACAAAGCACAGGATCGGCCCTTTTGACTCCGGCTTCAATTTACGAACTGCAAGGTATTCCAAAACCCGTTTTTTGGCCTTCATAAGTCCGAAATGGTCATGATCTAGAATCTTTTTTGCTTGTTTGATGTCAAGGTTGTCCTCTGTACTTTCATGCCAGGGGAGGGCAGTCAGCCAGTCAAGATAGGTTGATGCCACGGTATATTCCGCCGAAGACGGGTGCATACGGGCAAGTCGGTCCAGTTCACGGTCAGCCTCTTTGCGGGCCTCTTCAGGAAGATTTTTTTCCTCGATTTTGGCTCTGTAGTCTTCAATTTCAACCATGGCCTCATCTTGTTCACCCAGCTCTTCCTTTATCTTTTTAAGTTGTTCGCGCAGATAATATTCCCTCTGCTTTTTATCCATGTCCCCCTTGACCTCGGATTGGATTTTGTTTCCGAGCTCTAAAATTTCAAGCTGATAGTTAACCAATCGGGTGACTTCTTCTAACCTTTTTTTTACATCATAAATCTCCAGAACAGTCTGCTTTTCCTCAACTGTGGTGTTGATGGTTGAAGCAATCAAATCGGCCAAAATACCGGGCTCCTGTATTGATTGCGCCATGGCAATAATTTCCTGGGGCAGGCCGGGAGAAAGCTCTGCAATTCGGGTGAACTGGCTTACTATGTTGGACATCAGTGCTTTGATTTCCTTATCTTTTTTTTCAATATCCTTAACATACTCCACCCTGGCCTGGAGGTAAGTCTTGCCTTTTATATATTCTTTTATCCTGAATCTCTCCAGTCCTTGTGCAAGTAACTGTGCCCTGTGATCTTCGGTTTTTGCCATTTTAAGGATCAAAGCACTAGTTCCCACGGCATTAAGGTCATCCTGCGAATATGTCCCTTCCCCAATAGGCTTTTTCGCAACAATAAGTCCTATGATACGGTTCTGGGACATGGCTTCGTCGACCAGTTGAATAGATTTTTTTTGCATGACTACAAGAGGCAGAACCATTTTTGGGAAAAGTGCTGTATCATACAAAGGGAGGATGGGAATAATCTCAGGCATTTTATCAGTGCTGATTTCGATGGCCGGCTGAGGCTGTGTCATGTGTACCTCCAAAATTCCTATGGCTAACTAGTGTCCAACCAGAAACAGCATCTTTCGGCCCAATACTGCGTTCTCGGATATTTTCGATCCTCGACGTAGGCGCACTACGCCTGTCGAAGATCCCGTGATCTTTTCGGGGCGGTCGAAAAAATCCTGCGGCCTTGTCTTGAACCAAAATCTACTATTTCTGGATGGACACTAACTAAATAGCGCCTGAACGAAAAGTCATGTTCAGGCAAAATTCGGCCCGCCCTGGCGCGACTTCCATGGAATACGTTGTTGTAGCTGTAATATGTCACATACAGTGTCCATGCACTCAAACTTTACAAGCCAGGTCTGGGCCAGGGATTTCGAGTTTTTGACCGAAAACCGGGGTTTTCGGTCAAGCGCTAAGTAGATAAGGGTTATCCTTCTGTAATAGGTATCTTGCGTGTTTTATCAAGCAAAAGCTTGGCAAGTCGGATCGTGAGTAAGCCGTTAGAATATGACGCTGAAACCACTTCGGGATCAATGGGTGACGGAAGATACAGGATACGTTCGAACCTGCCGTACTGGATTTCGGCCAGTCTGTAAGTTGCGTTTTCTACGCGTGGAAATTCAGTGCGGTTCCCATGAACCTTAACAGCCTTACTGCTTATTTCCAGTTCCAGATCCTCTTTATTGACCCCGGCTATTTCAGCCAGGATAATGATTTCGTCAGGAGTTTCATAAATATCCATTTGAGGCTTCCATTTCCGCTCAGCAAGCGTGAACATGGGGCTTATCGCTCTAAACATATCCTCAAAGGTTTTTTCGAACTCGGATTCGAGCTGATCAAAATCATCGGTAAATCGAATTTTGATATAGTCCATTTTAGGCTCCTGAGTTTTAAAGCTGATAGTTTAAAAACTTTCTTGATCTCAAAGATTTGATTCAGGGGTCGCGGGGAGCTGTCGTCTTTAAGAACGCCTAATATAACCACCTAAAGACGTAATGCACGCTGTGAAGAAAAGACGATCAACAACCTGCGTAGAATGACTCCGTGAACGGATACCCTTATAATAAGTAAAAACGATAATAGTGTCAAGAAAAGATGATCTTGCAAAATGGTGCCTATTCAATTTCCTCTTTATACAGTAGCAGGCTGTTTGTCACCACGGAAATACTGCTCAAGGCCATTGCAAGGGCTGCCAGTATCGGATGAAGCTGCCTTAAAAAGGCTGGAAAAATTTCAAAGGGCTGCAAAATCCCTGCTGCAACCGGAATGAGCAAAATGTTGTAACAAAACGCCAAGTAAAGGTTTTGTCTGACCGTTTTCATGGTTGCTCTGCTGAGCTTGATAGCCCTGGAAACGCCGGTTAAACTGCCGCTGGAAAGGATTACATCTGCTGTTTCAATTGCCACATCCGTACCGGTTCCGATTGCCAGGCCGACATCCGCCTGAGCCAGCGCAGGAGCATCATTTATACCGTCCCCAACCATTCCTGTCTTTTCTCCTTTTTCCTGAAGTTCTTTAATTTTGGATGATTTTTCTTCGGGATGCACCTCTGCAAAAATGTCATCAATATTTACTTGAGAAGCAATGGTTTGAGCAGTCTGAAGATTATCTCCAGTAAGCATAACTACCTTTAGATTCTGACTGTGAAGCTGCTCAATTGCCCTTTTAGATTCCGGCTTCAGTGTATCAGATACTGAAATCAAGCCGGACAGATTGTTTTCCCGTGCCAGAACCATGACTGTTTTGCCTTCGGATTGGAGGTAATAAATCTTATCTTTGGCTATATCAATATCGACTCCAAGTTCATGGAACCATTGGGGTTTTCCCAGCCTAACAAAATCGCCGTCAATCTTCGCCTCAACACCAAATCCGCCCGAAGCTTTGAAATTTTCAGGCTCCCAAAGTTCAAGACCTTTTGTTTTTGCTTCATTGACAATCGCTTTTCCAAGGGGGTGTTCTGATCCTTTTTCAACCGAAGCAGCAAGTTTTAAGAGCTGATCTTTGGTTGTAATGTCCGGATCAAAAGGTATTATGTCAACCACGGCGGGTTTTCCTATTGTGATGGTCCCGGTTTTATCCAACACAATTGTATCTAACTTTGTAGCATTCTCAAGGGCCTCACTATTTTTAAACAAGACCCCCTTTTCAGCTCCTTTCCCCGTGCCGGCCATTATTGCCGTGGGGGTGGCAAGCCCTAAAGCACATGGACATGCGATGACAAGCACAGCCACCAGCCTTATCATAGATGGCACAAATTCGCCCGTGATTCCCCACCACAGGGCAAATGTAATGAATGCTATGGCAATGACAGATGGAACAAAAATTGCCGCCACACGGTCTGCTAGCGCCTGAATTGGCGCCTTGCTCCCCTGGGCTTCCTGAACCAGTTTGATAATCTGGGCAAGGGCGGTTTCTTTTCCGACGCGGGTTGCCTTGAACTTTAAAAGGCC
>JAZFVY010000045.1:0-4187 GCA_036447975.1 Desulfobacterales bacterium | reverse complement strand
AAGAGGAAATCGTAGACGAGAAGGAGTTGGCTGAAGACATATTGAAAGGTTTTGAAACTGTGCTTTTGGTAGATGATGAGGATATGATAATCGATGTAGGCAAGCCTATATTGGAACAGATGGGATATAATGTTTTAACAGCCACAGGTGGAAAAGAGGCCCTTGATATTTACGAAAAGAACAAACAAGAGATTGGTATTGTTGTCCTGGATATGATTATGCCGGGGATGGGTGGTGGAGATACCTATGACAGATTAAAAGAGTTAAATCCTGATATAAAGGTTCTTCTTTCAAGTGGATACAGCATCAATGGTCAGGCGACCAAGATATTGGAACGGGGTTGTGATGGTTTTATCCAGAAGCCTTTTAATGTTATGGGTCTGTCACGAAAAATAAGGGGGATTTTGGATAAAAAATAATCTTCCTTTTAGTCTCCATCCGACTGGTAAATCCTTCTTCAATTCTATGAATGGTCAAAGGTGAAACACACGGCTTTTCTGGCCAGTTCAGCTTGTTCATAAGTACCTATTCTCTGATCTGCTTCACGGTATTTTGACCCAATTTTAACCTCTATCGTTCGCCCTGCAAATCAATAACTTATTCAATTTCATGTCACAATCAAAATAAAAAATGGGGCTATTGAGTAAGAAAAAAAAATGATCGGTGAAAACGAACCCTTGGTAACACTTATCCGGGTTGCGCAGGAAGATATTGGAATCAAAAGGCATCTTCTCGCCATTCTTTCCCAGAACAAGTTCAACAGGGAATCGATTCTTAATTCTTACCTTGAAGAATTGCGTTTAAAGCAGGCTCCGCAAGAATTTATATCGGCAATAGCCTGTTTGCTTGATGACGATGTTGCAGAAAAAGTTCTGGAAATACTAAAATTGACAAACTCGTAAAAAGTCAAAATTGCGATGGCAAAGTAAAAAAGCTCCAAATTCAAGGCGCGCGAATTTTGTGTCATTCCGCTAACGCGGTACCCGAAGGGTGCGTACTTAGCGTACGCCGCAATGACAACGAAATGAAGCGCAACGCAGAAGTTGGACTTTTTACGAAGCCATCAAAATTGCCTGATCTGTCAGAAAGAAAAGGATGATAACAGTTAAAACAGTTAATCCGTGTTCCGAACGCCTTTTTCGTTTGCCGCCTGAAAAACAAAGCGATGAAATGCCTAGCAGTATTGTTGAGGATGAAACAGAAGAGCAAGCGTCTGATAAAGAGGAATATATCCTTTGCCGTCAATGCCATAACATCATAACGAGTCCGACTGAGCGTATAGAAGTCCAAGGGTCGCATCAGCACAATTTTGCCAATCCCCACGGGATTGTTTTTGAGATAGGGTGTTTTAGAAACGTTAAGGGATGTGGTCATGCGGGTTCGTTCTCGGCAGAATTCAGCTGGTTCAAGGGCTTCAGTTGGAGAATTGCAGTTTGCATCATGTGCCTTACGCATTTGGGATGGCTTTTTGCCTTGCCGGATAGTGACAGTTTCCATGGACTGATTCTTGATCGTCTTGTGACACAATAGTGGAAAGGTTTTTGTTTTAACCTGAAGCTCGTTTGAAATCGATCTGTTTTAAAAAACTAAAACTTTTAACAATATTTTTTTAACATACAGGAATTCCGTATTAGGGAAGGATCAAAAAATGGATACCCGAATAAAAACGATTTATGAGCCCAAGAATGAAACACGGTGTGAACGCCCCATATTTATGGCTCCGGTTACTGCCGGTTTCCCATCCCCTGCGGAAGATTATATCGAAGGAAAACTGGACTTGAACGAACATCTTGTCAAACACCCAGCCGCGACTTTTTTTGTGAGAGTTACTGGAGATTCCATGATTGATGCCGGGATACATCCAGGCGATATTTTGATTGTAGACCGTTCGTTGGAAGTTGCTGATAAAAAAGTCGTAATCGCCGTAGTTGAGGGGGAGTTAACTGTAAAACGGATCCGTCTAATCAATGAAAAGATTGTTTTGATGCCGGAAAACGAAAATTATAAGCCTCTACAAATTAATAAAGAAACAGATTTTGAGATATGGGGTGTTGTGACAAATGTAATTCATCCGCTTTAGCCCGAAAATTGTGAGACCTTTGAAAAATGCTCAATTTTGTTCAAGTTCAAGGAAGGAGAAAATTTTAACCACCCCGTACGATCTTCCGGACCTACGGGGCAGGCACGAATACATTTAGTATTTTGAGGATAAAGCTAAAGCTTCACTGCGTGCAAAATGTTGAGCCTGACACAGAAATTGGGCAAAAGGGAGCGTTTTGCAAAGGTCTCAATTGCATGAAGATTACCCAATTTGGACAAGCCCGCCCTCCTGCCAAGCGGAGTGAGGCGGACGGATCGGAACCAAGAAGGGTGGTGAAAAAAGTTTTTACCATAAGAAGGCCAAAATGATCGGAGCGATTGCCGGAGATGTTGTCGGTTCAGTTTTTGAACACTTTCCCATAAAGTCTACTCAATTTCCTCTTTTCAGCGGCTTTTCAAGATTTACCGACGACACTGTTTTGACTGTGGCCATTGCCGACTCGATTTTGAAAAAGATTGATTATGCAACTTCACTTAAAACGTTCGGACTAAAATACCCCGATTCCGGTTACGGCGCTTCCTTTTTCAGGTGGATCCACTCTACCGACAGCAGGCCTTACAACAGCTGGGGAAATGGTTCTGCCATGAGAGTGAGTCCTGTAGGTTTTGCCTTTGATTCCATTGAAGATGTATTAAACGAAGCAAAAAAAAGTGCGGAAGTAACCCACAACCATCCCGAAGGGATAAAAGGTGCCCAGGCAACAGCGCTGGCGGCGTTCCTGGCCCGTTCCGGAAAAAGTAAAGAAACCATAAAGCAGGAGATAAGCGAGCGATTTGCTTACAATCTCGATCGAACTCTTGATGAAATAAGGCCTTATTATAATTTTGATATATCTTGTCAGGGCTCTGTGCCTGAAGCGATCATTGCTTTTTTGGAAGGGAAAAACTTCGAAGATACAATCCGTAAAGGGATATCTCTTGGCGGGGACAGCGATACAATAGCATGTATCGCTGGAGGGATTGCCCAGGCATATTATCAAGGCGTTCCCCAAGAAATTGTATCAGATGTCAGGACAAGACTGCCTGAAGAGTTCTTATTAATAATTGATGAATTCAGTGCAAAATATGATTAACCAGCTTTGTTAAACCTTGTATTTTTGTTTTAAAAATAAAAGGTTAAACACTAATCACCGGTTCAGTACGCCGTTCATCTAACTCATGGCATGGTCGAGACTTAAGTTTCCGGTATTGATAACAAGATCGTAGTTTAAAGGGTCCCTGATATCGGCATTAAAGTATTTTCTAATAAAGGCCCTACGGTCCGATTCTATTTTTATGACCCTTAGCCTGGCTTCTTCAACAGTAATGCCGAGTTCTTTGGATACATTTCGGATTCTCTCCTCCAAGGGCGCTATAACTCGAATGCTGAGCATTTTATCAGCAGGAATAACAAAATTGGCGCCCCTGCCTATGATGACAACCCGGCCGTGCCTACCGATTGTACCGATAATCTTCATAAGATGCTGGAGATACTGATCCGGCCATAGATGTCGTCTATCTACAAGGGATGATATCCAGTCTTCGAGTACTGAAATACCTTTTTCGTCCAGCGTTTCGAGGAGTCGAACACTTGTGCGGGCACTTTCGGCCATATTGTGAATGACTTCCTGATGGAATAAATCGTATCCAAGTTTTTCGGCAATACGCTCGGCAAAAATGTCTCCTTCACTTCCATGCTCTCTGGAAAGGGTTACGACAGAAATGCGCTCTTCCTCTTTTTTCTTTTCAGCACGCATAATCTGCCATCTTCGCACCTGCTCTTCTATAATCTGTTCGACAGAACGCGTTTTCGTTTTCATGTTTCCTCCTTTTTGCTCCAAAGGGGATCTGTTCTTAACTTATTTAATTTTATGTTATTACAAAAAATGTGTCAAGCGAAGAAAGCCACAAAAATCAAAACGCCATTGAGGGTTATTGAACACTGTTTTATGAATTGAATACGTGCTATTATATATTAATTTTATCGTATTAATTTAGCTTTTTGAAAAACGTGACCCACAAGAATTAAGGTGATCTAATTTTAAATACCAGCTCTGTTGTTTATGTTACGATAGGGTAGACTTTCTTTTGACATGTAAGCCCTTTTA
>JAZFVY010000044.1:0-3284 GCA_036447975.1 Desulfobacterales bacterium | reverse complement strand
TAAACATTTAACAGGAGGCACGCATGGAATTCAAGGCAAATACGGTGCTCATCACGGGCGGTGCGTCCGGGATTGGATTTGCACTTGCGGAGCGGTTTATTCAAGCTGGAAGTAGCGTCATCATCTGCGGTCGCCGTGAAGATAAATTAAAAGAGGCCCAATCGAAATATCCGAAACTTCATATCCGCGTGTGCAACGTGGCCAACCTGGCTGAACGCACGTCGTTGTTTGCCTGGGTAACAGAAACATACCCGGGGTTAAATTTGCTCATCAACAATGCGGGGATTCAACAACGTATTCAACTGCAACAGAAGCCTGCTTGGGAAACTCTAGGTGAAGAGGTGGCGATCAATCTTGAAGCCCCGATCCACCTTTCAACTCTCTTTATCCCCCATCTACTGCAACAGGAACGGCCTGCAATCATTAATATCACGTCGGGGCTTGCCTTTGTGCCACTGGCAAATGTGCCTGTCTATTGTGCAACAAAAGCCGCGCTACATTCGTTTACGCTTTCGCTGCGACATCAACTGACTGGCACGCCTATCACCGTCATCGAAATCATTCCGCCCGCTGTTGATACCGATCTCGGGGGCAAAGGACTGCATACATTCGGTGCGCCGCTCAATGAATTCACGGATGCCATTGTGGAACAACTGAAAATGGGAAGCATTGAGGCAACATACGGCTTATCAGTTGAATTGAGCAGGGCAACGCACGAGCAGAAGGAAGCAATCTTCAAGCAAATGAACCAACCCTTGTAGGCCAAACGATACTGTATAAAAATCTTCAGGAATAGGAGGCATACATTAGCTGTATCAACAAGATCATCGATAAACAGAAAAAAGACAGCGAAGATGCCCCAGAGCAGCAACAAGACATGAAACTGGGCTTTGGAAATGGCTCAATGCAGCCGATATACGCTCGCTTTTGGCAAGGAGGCTTTTTATAAGCAGATAGACCTTGCCGATAAATCAGCTTACAATTTTGCAACCAATGCAATGGTCATGAACTGCCTTGCCGAAGATGCTCAGGAAGGTATGCTGGCCTTTCTGGAAAAGCGTGAACCTGTTTGGAAGGATCGTTAGCCCGCATTTCTCACGAGCCAGAGCGGCAAATGAACTGCGTTATTCAGCCCTCGAAGTAGAGTATTCTACGTCTTCGGACTGAAATGCCTTGTTCCTGCACCGCTCTGGCTCGTGAGAGGTGCGGATTTGTTTATTGAAACCGATCAATCCCATTTGGAACAACATTTTTAGAATTGCTATAGAACAATCACGAATACACTAAAAATAAAAAGCACGAAATTCAAATAAATTTTCGTGCTTTCGTGACAAATGAATCCTTTTTGGTTGTCCGCGGGAGAATCCGATGTAAGAATAAAAATATAATATATTTTTAACGTTTCGAAAACTGAAAACGAGCCCGTGCGCCCCTCTGGCCGTATTTTTTTCTTTCTTTGACTCTCGCATCGCGTCGAACAAAGCCAGCTCTTTTCAGCGCCTGTCTTAAATCAGGATTGGCTAATATAAGAGCTTTGGTTATGCCATGCCGGATTGCACCGGCCTGTCCAGTAAACCCTCCACCGCAAACCCTTGCTTTTACATCAAATGATCCAAGTGTATTTGTCAAAACTAGCGGCATTTTCAAATCTGTTGTAGCTGATTCAACCTTGAAATATTCATCCACAGGCCGATTATTAACAATAATATCACCTTTTCCCGGCTTGAGCCAGGTTCTGGCAACGGCACTCTTTCGTTTGCCCGTAGCATAATAAAAGTTTTCTTTTTCCATACAATTCCTCGATATTAAAAAATCTTATAACGCGCTCTATTAAAGCTCCAGGATCTCAGGCTGCTGGGCTTCGTGAGGATGCTGGTCGCCAGAATAGACCTTCAACTTTTTGAAAAGCTTACTTCCAAGTCTGTTCTTGGGCAGCATGCCCTTGACGGCAAAACGGACAAGGTCCTCAGGCCTTTTTTCCAAAAGTTTCTGAGCAGTAATGGTCTTAAGACTCCCGATGTAACCGCTGTGCCGGTAGTAGTTTTTCTTTTCCCATTTTCTGCCCGTCAGGACAACCTTATTCGCATTTATAACGATAATTCGGTCACCGGTATCGACATGGGGAGTAAAAAGCGGATTGTGTTTTCCTCGCAGACGGGCAGCTACAGTGCTGGCAAGCCTCCCAAGAACCGCACCGTCGGCATCAACAACATACCATTTCTCCTTGTTGTCTGAATCTTTGGCACTATATGTATATTTTTTCACCCTATTCCACTCCTCTAAATAAATAACCTTGCGAATGTAAATATAAAACAAACTTGTGTCAAGGAAAAAAATACTTTGTGAAACAGAAAAGTCACACCTAAAAAAAACAGAGTCGGATTTATGTGATATGGATCATTTAAAAGTGACTGCAATTGACACAAAAAATTATTTCTAATATAAATTATATTATGATTTCTGTCATGACACTCAACCTGCGTTTTGGATTAGCATCCGATGGGCCCAACAATTGGCGATATCGCAAGAAGTGCTTTCCATCTCTTTTTGAAAAATATCGCGCAGATTTCATCGGTCTTCAGGAGGCAAATGATTTCCAGATAGTTTTTCTTAATAATATCCTTACGGAATACGACTTAATCGGCAAACGAAGCCCTTCACCGCCTTTTTGGCAAAATAACATTATCTTTTTTAAAAAAACATGGACATGCATTTATCAAGAACACTTCTTCCTGAGCCCAACACCAAAGATTCCAAGCCGTTTTCCGGAAAGCCTCTGGCCGAGACAATGTACAATCGGCATGTTCAAAAAAAACTACCGCACAATCATTTGTGTCAATACCCACTTTGACTTTGACGTCACGGTTCAGACCGAAAGCGCCAAACTGATTATGACTCGTTTATCGCATCTGCCTTCCCATGTGCCCGTAATTCTTGTGGGTGACTTTAATGCCCTCCCTCAGAGTCCCTGCTATAATATATTCACCGGACAGGGCCAGAAATTAAAGGCAAAAGAAAGTTGTTTTTTAAACGTTTTTAAAAAACCATTTCCTGGGACTCAACACAGCTTTACCGGGGATCCTAACGGAGATCACATCGACTGGATTCTTTATCGCGGAAGAATTGTTAACATAGATTACATGGTCATCAGGGATACCATTCACGGTCTTTACCCTTCAGATCATTTCCCGATGTATGCCACATTTCAGTGGGAGAATTGAAAAAGTTTTTCGTATCACACGGGCAGTTTACATTTTCGTGAGAATGATATGCTATTTTTTTTT
>JAZFVY010000043.1:0-4972 GCA_036447975.1 Desulfobacterales bacterium | reverse complement strand
AAGGACCATCCCTGGTTTCTAGGATGCCAGTTCCATCCGGAATTCAAATCACGGCCCATGGAGCCTCACCCTCTGTTCAGGGAGTTTATCCGGGCATCTTTGGCGTATGCTGGAAACCGCTCTTAATATTTTAAAGAACTTATTGATTTAACGTATTCCAAAACCAGAATTGCTTGCATCTCCTGCCCTGTCATTTGATTCAAATATCTGCCGCTTTTTAGGTGTTCGGCAAAGCTTTTGAATCGAGGCTTTTCATTATCTAACAGACCTTCAAGAACTCTTAAATGGGGCTTGACTTTCTTTCTTAAATCCTCAAGGGAAAGCTTATTATAATTTGCAAATACCCTGGCCAATTCCGAAGCTTGAGGAAGTGAAGGATGTTCTAAAATTGCTTTTAAGTCCTTTGAAAAGCGATCCAAACCTTTGTGGATATGCTTATTCTTAACAAGATTCAGATTAGCCCATCCTGCTCTGAGCCATTTAAACATCCCGCATCTTACCATGGGGCTTTTTTCATTAACTTCATAGTAAAAAGAGACGCTAAAAGAATCGTACATATATGATTTAGCCCATCCAAGCCCGGCTTTTGTCAGACCCTTCTGTCCGGAATAGAAATAATTCCAGTCCTCATCTTTACCCAGGATAAGGCCTTTTCTGCCCACATCTGACTTATCTTTCTGTTTAGATATAGAAATCAAGAGATTCCGGCCTAGATACTTGCAAAGTATTAACGTCTTAGCCATATCATATCGATAATAGGCTCCTGAAAACAGATCCGGGGTGATTTCAATATGCTCAATACCCTTGACAATTACCGGAGAATCCGGGTTTGGCGGAGAATCCCATAACTTTGGCAGGGGTTGTTTATGGCCGTTGACCTCTGACCAGTAGCTGAGACGGACCGAGGACGGCATATATGCATAGGATGGAATTTCCGGGTTGAATGCATACCGGAGGATATGATTAAGATCTGATTGGATATCAAATTCGTAATATGCGGAGTTGGCGCCAAGCTTTTTGTCGGCATAATACAGAGCGGAACTGCTTTTGGGGGAGGCCACGAAATCCAGCACCTTTTCGATGCGCCGAAGATCGAAGGTATTCTTGCTGTCTGGAGAAGCCAACGTCAAAAGATGATCCAGTTCCGGATTCAGAGCATCAGGAACTTTCGTTTTCTTCAGGACTTTCGCGGACATTGCCGGGATGGGTGAAAAAAGACAAACGGATAAAACCGCAGCAATGAAGACAATTTTCTTTGACCCTAATTGATCGTAAACAAAACGGGATAAATATTTTATATATTTAATTTTATTATGCATTTTGTAGGTTTGGATGTATTTTCGCATCTCTTCTATAAGCGAGATATACATTTTGTTTACCCTCCATTAGGATTTGACATAAATAGAAGGCTTTTATGGTTGATATGGTTTTCTTGCTTTCCAAAAGTAAGAGCAACATTATCAATATCCGAACCCGATGTCAAATATCATATTTGGGACTTCATCTTTTCAAGACCCAAAGTAGCAAATCAAACATCTAAACGATATGAAAAAAAAGGCAGGACCATTAAAGCTCTGCCTTTTTTTTCTGTTGTTATACGGTTGATCTATTTTTTAAACTTTCTAAATCCTAAAAGGCCGATTAAGTCGGCTCACTCCTACAATGGAATTAAAACAAAATTGTTTGCCTCACATTAGATAGCTATTTAGCTTTTGCAGACAGTTTTCCTCAGGATCGCTGAAAGTAGCTCCGATTTGAATCTCGGTTCCCGTGTCATGCATATGGCGCACGTCACAGTCAAAGCATAGCTTTTCATCCATCCGCGGAAGCTCAAGGCAAAGTTCAAAACGGGGCAGCTCACCCATGGATGTAAATTTTATGTCAGAGCCTTTGGGGTAAGTAATAAGGACTCCACCCATGGAGATATCGAGCACCACTCCAGGAAAGGATTTGTCCTCTGAATCTTCTTCTACAAAGGTTCTGGCCGGGATGGTAATCTTCTTTCGGGGAAACTCGCGCCGTTCTGTGCCGAACTCCGGGCCTCTTAAATATCCTTCCTCTGATAGATGTTCTATGATGATTTTGTCGAGCAAAGAGGCTACGGTGCGACTGTCTTTCTTTGCGGACTGGTTAAGGGCTTCTCGAACCCTGCTGCTCATTCTTAGAGGGTATACGACATCTTTTTTCATGGTCTCAAATCCTTTCGTGTTGGGAAAATAAAACATTGTGTTAGGTTTTATCAAAGTATTGTTTGGTGATTTTGACTATTGTGATACATTATAATATCAAATGCTATACAACGTCAAGAAAAAATCACAAATTTTTGAGGAAACCGAGGGAAATCCAGATTAAAGGGAATGCTTTCTGTATTTTAAAATACAGTTTTAAAAACATTATCAATTCGTTACAGGGGAATGTTCGCCGTAGCTTGCTGAAGGGGCTTTAAAAACTATTGATCAGGAGCCTGTTTTTCTATGATGGACAAACCAATTAGATACTGCGCTCTGCCTAAGTCATGTTCTTTCTTTGTTATATGTTTTATTTGTGTTTTCAAAGATTCAGCCGGGCCTGAGCCGTTCGGCGGATTGTATTTCATGTCCAACGTTTCACCCACCTTTAAGTAATTCAGTGCCACGGAACCTTCATTTACCAGAATGCACAAGCCCTTTGATGATATGTCCCTTAATTTGAATTGGTAAACATAACCGGTTCCTTTAGCTAAAAATTCTATGCTGTAATAAAGATCCAGTATGAATCTGAATTCGGATCTTTTTTCCTCTGTGCTGTCTGTGCCTATAGTTTCTATCATGATTTATTTAAAAGCAGGTACAAAGATAGCAGGGTTTAAGGATCTTTTAGGATTATACACATTCTAATCTGATATTGCAAATATAATAGAATGTTGGTATCGGTAAATTTGCGATCTGTCCCAAAAGTTATTTTAATTCAACGGTTTCAGCATGTTCGGTTCTGCCGGCGGAAACCTGCTTAAGGAGATTATTATTAACCTGAAAAGTCGCTTTTATGTTATTGCAGCAGCACTGCTGGCTCTCTTTCTCGGCGCCCTTGATACTCTGGTGATGGGGGCTGCCATGCCCACAATCGTGGCAGATCTTGGAGGGCTGCACCTTTATAGTTGGGTTTTTTCCGTCTATCTTCTCACTCGTGCGGTTTCCCTTCCTATTTTTGGCAAACTTTGTGACATTTTCAACAGCAAAAAGCTCTACACAATTTCTATTGTCATTTTTCTGGTAAGCTCTGTTTTAGCCGGGGTATCGCAGAACATGACCCAGTTGACTTTCTCACGGGCGCTACAGGGCGTGGGCGCCGGTGGGAATTTTGCCCTGGCCTATATCGTGCTGGCTGATATCTCTCCACCGGAAAAACGTGGCAAAATGATGGCGCTGGCCAGTTTCGTTTGGGGCATATCGAGCGTTCTGGGGCCCACTTTAGGAGGGTTTATTGTCAATTACTTTTCGTGGCGCTGGATTTTTTTCATAAATATTCCCCTGGGAAGCTTTGCTCTTGTGGGGATCTTGATGTATTTAACCGAGACCCGTGAAAAGAAAAGAGAAGCGCCCATTGATTATCTTGGCGTTCTGACTCTTTCAACAACTATCCTGGCATTGCTTACCGCATTTTTACTTGGCGGCCGCACCTATGCCTGGACTTCCCCTCAAGTCATCGGACTTTTGATGATGACACTTGTTTCAGGCACAGCTTTTTACCATGCAGAAAAACGAGCAAGGGAACCGATTCTTCCATTGAGCTTTTTCCGAGTTCAAGGCTTCAGTATCGGCAATGGGGCAGCTTTTTTTGCCAGCTTTGCAATTTTTTCACTCTCTGCATTCAGTCCCCTTTTCATCCAGGGCGCCCTGGGAAAAACTCCGGTTCAGCTTGGGGTGGCCATGGTCCCATTAAGCCTGGGGTGGTCGCTCGGGGCATTGGCTTGCGGTCAGTTTATCCACCTGCTGAGGGAAAAACCTTTTGCTTTGCTGGGCTCCTTTTTGCTTGTTGCGGGCAGCGGCATGACACTTACCTTTTCCACCTCGACCTCTCTGATAGCCTGTTCCACTGTTTTTGCCATTGCCGGCCTCGGAATGGGTTTTGTATCAATATCCACGCTACTTATTGTCCAGAACAGCCTTTCTGATTCAGATCTGGGGGTTGCCACCGCCTCCCACCAATTCGGCAGAACTTTGGGTGGAACCATCGGGATCGGCCTTTCCGGTAGTTTCGTAACCGCTCATCTTTCAAAAACCATGGATTTGCTGATGAATTCCGATCTTGGCAAAAAAGTTCCCCCGTCCCTTTCCAACCAAATACATCAGAGCGTCGAGACTCTTTTTCGACCGGATATGCAATCCCTTCTTACGGTAAATGTCCAAAGGACATTGCAGGAAGCTGTTGCCCATGGAGTTACAATGGTGTTCTGGGCAGCGTTGATAGCATCTATCGTGTGCCTTTTTTTCAGTTACAAACTTCCGTCGCGAAAAGATTTTTCGTGAAAACTAAAAAGCAAAAAGAAATTTGAAAATTATGGAAGACAATAAATTCAATGAACAAATAACCGGCAGCAGAAAGCTGCTTGTTGAAGATAAATTCAAGTTTGATTGCCACCCGGGAGTGTCGTGTTTTACCCGATGCTGTAAGGATGCGGACATGTTTCTTTATCCCTATGATATCATCCGCATGAAGAACCGGCTTGGTATTTCATCGGACCGGTTTCTTGAACAGAACACTTTCCGGGCAATTAGAGACAATCCTTATTTTCCCAGTCTTATGCTGAAGATGTCAGATGATAAGGAAAAATCGTGTCAATTTCTGTCTTCTGAAGGGTGTACGATTTATGAAGACAGGCCATTCTCATGCCGTGCCTATCCACTGGAACATGCAGTGGCAAGAACCGGTGATGAAAATAAACGCCAAGTCTGCTACTTCATCACCAACCACCCCTACTGCCTCGGCCATA
>JAZFVY010000042.1:0-5187 GCA_036447975.1 Desulfobacterales bacterium | reverse complement strand
GGCTCCACCAAGAGTATGAGATTTTTCCAAAAGATAGACATAAAAACCTGTGTCCGCCAAATCGAGCGCGCATTGTATACCACCTATTCCACCGCCAACCACGATGACTTTGCCGACCGGTTTGTTAGGAGAAGATTCCATATTGGTTTTGTATTTTAGCCTTGACGGTTTCGTAAAAAGTCCAACTTCTGCGTTGTGCTGCATTTCGTAATCATTCAACGTACGATAAGTACGCCTCATGATTTCAAAATTTGCACGCCTTGAATTTGAACTTTTTACGAAACCGTCTAAATCGGACTTTTTACGAGTTCATCAGACTTGATCCTGCAAGCGTCGAGTTTGCCGGAGATACAAGGCAGCAAGCACGTAGCTGTAGCCATTTACCGCAAGTGCTTGCTAACACAGTAGATCCGGTGAAATCGGCGCTCTCGAAGGGTAAACAATCTTGAAAATATCTTGAAGAAGTGCCGTGTTAATTTTGATGAATAAGATATCTGATATAAATCCGCTCAACACACTATATATATTCATAATCTAAACTACTTCAAGATTGTTTATGCAGGTTTAATTTAATAATCCTTTTTCCCTTAATAGCCCAACAGGATCGGTAATATGCTGTCTAAACCATTTTTGTGAGCCGTTTTCTTCAAATGCCAGGCGTATTAGCTCAGTAAAATAAAATACCGGTGTTAATATCCCGGAAGCATTTTTCTGGATAATGTCCAGGTTGGATTGACACAATGGGCACGAGACAACAATTGCTTCTGCTCCGGTTTGTTGCGCTTTTTGTAAAATCCTTCTTGTGAGTGATTCTCCGATTTCTTTGCGTGCTATACCGATGCTTGCACCACAGCACGTTGATTTATAAGACCAGTCAATTACTTCTGCTCCTATTGCAGCGGCGATGCGATCAAGAGTTTGGGGGTTTTCATAATCTGTAAAGCCGGTGATTTTCGGAGGTCTGACCATTTGACAACCATAATAACATACAACTTTTAATCCATTTAAAGGCTTTCTGATCCTTTCTTTTATTAATTTAATCATGGAAGGTTCGGCCAAAAAACGCGTCATGTCGTGAACCTGAATTTCGCCGGCAACCTGCCAGGGGATATCGAAAAGCTGTCTCTTTATCATCTGTTGTGAAAAGCGAAGGCTATTAAAACACCTGGCACAGGGAGCAACGATGTCCAACCCCAATTTCTCGGCCTCAGCAAGATTTCGTGCAGGCAGTGCCACGGACATCATCTCACTTAGACTGTGGGCCGCCGTTGCTCCACAACATGACCAATCTTCTATCTCAATCAGATCAATCCCCAAATCTTTGAACACAGTATCAATAGACCGGGCATAATCACTGGCCATTCCTTCCAATGAACACCCCGGATAATAAGATAGTTTCATTAGGCAATCTCTCCACGTTTTTGTCGATAGACTTCCTTGATTTCTTTAATTGCCTTTGTTCTGGGATGTGCCAAACGGAGTCTCCCTTTTCTCCAGAGTGTCAGACCCAGAAGGAGTTCTTCTTTTAACATTCCTGTCTTTATCTTTTCTTTTAGTATATTTGGTTTAAGATTATATGACTTCATCAGCCAGAATTCATTCACCCGGCCAAATCGCTGAAGCTCTTCCAGAAAAGTTTGATGAAATATTGCTAGATTCCTTTCCTTCGGCGTTATGGGTGAATGTGCCGCCATATTACGAAGATGATTGATGATTTCTGCAACGCCCACCTCATTAGGGCAATAGGTTGTGCACATTTCACAGGATAAACAGACCCAAATAGTTGAGGAATTCAACAGGTCTTCACGCCATCCCAATTGAACATAACGGATTACCTGGTGCGGCTTGGTATCCATAAAATGGCTGACAGGACAGGCGTTGGTACAGCGTTCGCACTGAAAACACGCCGAAATATTCACACCTGTTTCCCCTTGCATTCTGTTTAGAAAGTAATTCCCTCTGTCTCCAATCAATTTTCTTTCTTTTCTAAAGCCCGGTTCAGGTGCAGCTTCTTGATCTGGAAGATTTTTATACATTGTTTCACATTCTCCAAATAAAGATTTTCGTATTAATTTAGCCTTTTGAAAAACGTGTCCCACAAGCATTCAAGTGACACGTAACAGATACAAATAACGAATAACACATAATTGAGTTTTTACTCAATTAGGGTACTTTTGTATAAGGCCCTTGGATTTAAGAAGTGGCCTGTCATAGGGAGCAAGTGAAAGATTGCGGGCTGCAAGCTCAAAAGAGAGTTCCGAGTCAATCCTGTGGGCTGAAGAACTTCCATAGCAGTTCCAGTCCTGAAGTTCAACCAGATTCACACCGATTTTGCCGCATTTTTCCAGCAGGGAAAGATTGTTTTCACGGGCAGTAGTCGCCAATGAACAGCCGGGGAAATATGATATATCAATAAAAAGTTTATATGCATTACTTACAAGACAAGTTTTTTGATATCTCCAATGTCTTTGACTTTGGACTGCACCAAATCTAACTTGCGTTTAGCAAGCATTTTTAAACCAACATCCAGATCACCAAACCAATCGCGCTTGGTGGTAAAATTAAAGTACATATCCTCTGTTTTTATTAAGTCGTTAGATGGTCTTTGGCGATTATTGTTCATATGTTTTAATATCTGATGAATAGTGCAAATTCATTGATCTGAGTCAAAAATATATTATTTTTACACCAGTTGCTTGCTATTGGTTTTTCAGGGCTTAATCAGATCGGTGCTCAAATACCGCTCACCTGTATCGGGTAAAACTACAACGATCTGTTTTCCCTGGTTCTCGGGCCGTCCTGCCAATTCAAGAGCAGCCCAGGCAGCCGCGCCGGATGAAATACCGCACAATATTCCTTCCAATCCGGCCAGCTTTTGAGCAGTCTCAAAAGCCTGTTCATTAGTTACGGTAATAATTTCGTCAACAATTTTAGTATTCAAAACATCGGGGACAAAACCTGCTCCGATTCCCTGAATTTTGTGAGGGCCGCTTTCACCTCCGGAAAGAACGGGTGAATCGGCCGGTTCAACTGCTACGGCCTTAAATGATGGTTTGCGGGCCTTAACCACTTCAGCAACGCCGGTAATAGTTCCGCCTGTTCCGATTCCTGAGACTAATATATCGACTCTTCCTCCGGTGTCATTCCAGATCTCTTCGGCTGTTGTCTTTCTATGAATCTCAGGATTGGCCGGATTGGCAAACTGATCGGGCATGTAGGCGTTGGAAGTATTCTCCAGAATCTCTTTGGCTTTGGCGATGGCACCTTTCATCCCTTCGATTCCCGGTGTTAAGATTAGTTCCGCACCCAAATGTTTTAGGAGTTTTCTTCTCTCTATACTCATAGTATCGGGCATGGTTAAAATAAGGTTATAATTTTTTGCCGCGCAAACAAAGGCCAGTGCAAGTCCTGTGTTTCCGCTGGTCGGTTCCACAATCGTGGTTTCGGTGTTTATCAACCCCTGGGTTTCGGCAGCTTCAATCATTGCAATACCGATACGATCCTTTACACTTGCTAAAGGGTTTAAAGACTCCAATTTGGCAAGCACTTCAGCTCCGAACTCTTTGCCGATTTTATTAAGGCGGACAAGCGGTGTAGATCCAATAGTAGAATTAATATTTTCAAATATTTTCATAAGCTGACTCCATTTAGCTTAACTTCTCAATATGCTGGTGAGAACAATATGATAAAACCCTAATGTTGCAAAAGTCGAGGGTGCTGTAGATCCAAGGCGCCAAAGGTGAAGCCATAGTAAACTATTGCAAACCTTTGTCAACGCAGGAGATGCAGTATCCTCGGCTTTCCCGAAGGGTAAACAAGACGACGATTTAAGCGCTGTTTCTCGATTTCACCATGAGTGATACTTAAAAAATTAATCGATATCAACTCATCCTTCTGTAATTATTGTTATATCTTTGTCTTCGTCGTGTTGTTTATGCAACGTTATGGAGAAGACTCGCCCACTGATTATAAAATGTAAAATGTCTGACTGTTTTAGAAATTGCGGGTCGATTAATCTGCTAAAGCCAACATACGATCAAGGGCTATCCGGGCATCTGTTTTTACTGCTTCCGGTACCGTGATTACATTGGCTTGCCCGATATTTTCCAGGGTCCACAAAAGGCTTTTAAGGTTGATCTTAAACATGTTGGGACACAAGGAATAATGCAGGTCCAGGACCTCCTTGTCAGGATTTTCCAGGGCCAGCCGGTTGATCAGATTAATTTCGGTCCCCACAATAATCGTCGTGTCTGGAAGTGCATTTTCCACGTATTTCACAATAAAACTTGTTGATCCCGCTTCATCGGCCAGTTCAACCACCTCCCGGGTACATTCCGGATGGACCACGATCCTCGCCTCGGGATATTCTTTTCTCATTTTCAAGACATGCTCGACCCGAAAGCGTGTGTGGATATGGCAATGACCGTCCCAGAGGATCACCTTGACCTTATTGATGCTCTCCTGTGTGTTTCCGCCTAACGGTTTTTTAGGGTCCCATACGATCATTTCATCGGGCTGAATCCCCATCTGATTTCCGGTGTTGCGCCCAAGGTGTTTATCCGGAAAAAAGAAAATCTTTTCACGCTGGCCAAATCCCCACCCAAAGGCGGCCAGCGCATTTGACGAGGTACAAACAACACCCCCATGGCGGCCACAAAAGGCCTTAATGCGGGCATCGGAATTCATGTAAGCAATGGGCATAATCGCGTCCTCGCCGGTAATTGACGAAACGTCTTTCCAGGCTCTTTCCACATTATATATGTCCGCCATGTCAGCCATAGGGCATCCTGCATCTTGATCGGGAATCTGAACGGTCTGATGAGGCTGTGATAAAATTTCCGCACTTTCGGCCATAAAATGAACCCCGCAAAAGACGATGAAACGGGCGGCCTTGTCCTCAGCCGCCGTTTTAGAAAGCCCGAATGAATCACCTCGATAATCGCCAACATCAACGATCTCTTTTCGCTGATAATGATGGGTCAGGATGATAAGTTCTTCTCCTAAATCCTCTTTAATAGCCTGGATCTGCTCTATGAAGTATTTTTCGTCAATTTGGCTTTTCATTGCCTTCTCAATTTAACTGTTTTTTCACAGCTCATATAAAAAATTTGCAGTAATGGGTAACTTCTCAATTCATGAGACCTTTGCAAAACGCCCTCTTTTGCCCAATTTCTGTGTCAGGCTCAA
>JAZFVY010000041.1:0-2385 GCA_036447975.1 Desulfobacterales bacterium | reverse complement strand
GGTGATTAAAATCAAGACATATAGCTTGGTATCCATGGAAACGTTAAAGTCGATTTTAACTGGAACCTATCTCAAAACATTCATTACCCTTTGACAATTTGCTGCCGTTTGGCATATGAACAGGGTATTAATTTTGTTTCGACCTTAAAAACCTGGTCCTTTGGGCTCGTATTCTTTAAAAATGGAGTCGATTAGGGTTTGAAGAGAATAAAAATAATTGTTGCAATAACGATGTTTTTATTGATTTCCGTTGCTGCCGGAGTCTATCTGCATATTATTATCAATGCCGGCAAACCCGCAGATACTGAGCCCGTGCAACAGGTTGTGATTGTAAAACCCGGCCAAGGATTTTTGGTTTTCTCAGAAAGACTTCATAAGATGGGCATTATTAATAATCTTAATGAATTCAAGTTGTTTGCCTACATAAAAGGATATGGAAAAAGTATTAAAGCCGGGGAATATATTCTTTCATCAGCTATGACGCCGGAAGAAATCCTTGAAATCGTTGTCAATGGAAAGGTTCGTCTCCACAGGCTCACCGTACCAGAAGGTTATAATCTGAAGCAGATTGCCTGGATTGTAGACGAGGCAGGATTCGGCACCGAAGCAGATTTTTTAAGTGCTGCAACAGACACTGATCTGGTATATACCAAGGGGATAGATGCTGAAACGTTTGAGGGGTATCTTTTTCCGGATACTTATTACTTTCCAAAAGACGCGAGACCCGAAGATATAATATCCACTATGGTAAAGCGGTTCTGGGCTATATTCAAGCCGGAATGGAAAAATCGGGCTGAAATCCTCGGGTTTTCGATCCACCAGGTGGTCACTTTCGCATCGATTATCGAAAAGGAGACTGGCGCTGCTTTTGAACGTCCCATTATATCTTCGGTTTTTCACAATCGGTTAAAGCGCAGAATGCGTCTGCAAAGTGATCCTACTGTTATCTACGGCATAAAGGACTTTGACGGCAACCTTACACGAAAACATCTTGCCAAAACAACCCCTTACAACACTTATAGAATCAATGGGCTCCCGCCCGGGCCGATTGCAAACGCCGGAATCAAGGCCATAGAAGCCGCCCTTTACCCGGCGGACACCAAGTTCCTATATTTTGTTTCCAAAAAAGACACTACGCACAAGTTTTCAGCAAACATCCGGGACCACAACATCGCCGTGCGAAAGTATCAATTACGCAGATAAAATTATTGCGCGACACAATCATCTGCAAATGGAAAAATCTTGTTATCCCGTCAAAAAGATAAATATAAGTAATAAATGGCTGCTTCTGAAGAAACCGCTAAAGGGATGCTGACAGATATCAAAGCAATCCGCAAAAAGGTGTTTGAAACTGTTTCCGAATCGAAAAGAAGGCTGACACCGGGGGAACTGGAAAAGAGACTTTCCCAATGGCTTACAACCGATAAAAAAGCATTTAAAACCGCCATTAGGAATCTGGTGGAAGATCGAGAACTCGTCTATACTTATAATTTCGGCTGTTCGTTTCTGGAGAAATCCTTTAACAAACCGACTCGCATTTCAAAACGGATTATACTGAAACCACCAGGTGCACTCTACAGACCGTTATCTGATGACGTTGCAATTGAATTACAGCATGGCGCATCATTCGGTTCAGGTGAACATCCGAGCACAAGGCTTGCTGTCAGGGGAATAGAACAGGCATTATCGAAAAAGGAATTTTTTTTGGAAAAAAGAAATATCCATGCCCTGGACATTGGAACCGGATCAGGGGTACTTGCTATCGTTGCTGTAATGTTAGGGGCAAAAAGGGCGGTGGGTATCGATGTTGATCCTTGTGCCAGAGCTGAGGCCAAAGAAAACGTTAAATTGAACAACCTTGAAAATCGAATCGAGATCCAAGACCGGAAAGTTGAAAAAATATATCAAAAATTTCCGCTGATCACCGCCAACCTGCGGTTTCCGACCTTAAAACGGCTATATTCTCACATAACTGAAGTAACGGAAAAAGGGGGATCGGTCATCATTTCGGGCATAAAAACAGGTGAGGTTTCAGATCTTTTGAATATCTTTACCCAAAAATACTTTAGATGTGTCTGGAAAGAATTTGAGAAGGACTGGGCCGGCCTGGTATTTGTTCGTTAAATCCTAACCTGTAATATGCCAGACAAAAAATGCCACCAAGGCACTAAGACACAAAGGAGATATTTTATGATGCTTTTTAGTGTCTTTGTGTCTTGGTGGCGGAAAAACAATTTTCTCACACAATAAAATGGATATCGCAGCATTTTCAGATGAACAGTTGGCGGGGCAGCTCTTGATGGTCGGGTTTGACGGAACCGAACTCAACCAGGACCTGATGTTTCTTATCGACACCTTAAAGGTCGGAGGAATCATTCTATTTGC
>JAZFVY010000040.1:0-2678 GCA_036447975.1 Desulfobacterales bacterium | reverse complement strand
TTTTATCAAAGTTATTGAAAACTATTTGCCGAAAATGGCAACCGAAGCTGAAATTACAATGTGGGTTGAACAAAACATTGATTTTGCTGAATTCAAAAACAGGATGCAAGCCATGGGCTTAATTATGAAACATTTCGGTGCGACGGCAGATGGCAGCATAGTCAAAAAGATTTTGCAGGAGATGTGACGTCGAGTTATGTTTTAGGTGCTGGTGAAAACCGTGTATTCGTGCCTGCCCCGTAGGTTCGGAAGATCGTACGCTGTGTCTATTCCTTCTAATATTGCAAAAGGATATGGAAGAAAGACAACCGTTGATTACATTAGGATGCTTTACATTTCTTATGGTTCTGTTTGTGAACTGGAAACCCAGATATTATTAGCCGGGGATTTAGGCTTCATTGATAAAGGTGAATTGGGTACAGCAAAAAAAGACATAGCAGAAATCGAAAAAATGTTAAAAGAGCTGATAAAATCTCAAGAAAACAAACACTTGAATCCTTGGACCCTCTTCTCCAACTAAATTGGAGAAGAACCATAATAAATAATGATACGTGCTATTAACAAGTTTTTTTATATTGGGATATTTTGCGCAGCATTTTTTATGTTTAAAGCTGTTTCCCCTCTATATGCTGATATATACAGGTATATCGACAGCCAGGGAGTTCTTCATTTTACCAATGTGCCTACATCATCCAATTATAAGATCTATATCAGGGAAAGGCCCGCAAGGTCATTGAATTCATACACCACAAACAGGTATGATTACATAATAACCAAGGCTTCTAAAAGACACGGGGTTTCCTTTTCATTACTGAAAGCGCTGATAAAAATCGAGTCGGATTTTAACCCCAGGGCGGTTTCAAGTGCCGGAGCAATGGGGCTTATGCAAATTATGCCAGACAATATCAAGGCCCTTAAAATAGCAAATCCCTTTGATCCATTGGAAAATATTTTGGGGGGAACGCGGTTTTTAAAACAGCTCATAGATCGCTTTGATGGAAAGCTGCCTCTGGCGCTTGCGGCCTATAACGCAGGCCCTAACATTGTTGAACGTTATCAGAGAATTCCCCCTTTCAAAGAAACGGAAAATTTTGTTGAAAAGGTTATGAAATATTATTACGTTTTTAAAAAAGGTTAGCCGTTCGGCATCCGATCTATTTAAAGATAGAAAACATAGTTCTTTGGGCCCAAATTCTTTAGGTTCTAATTAAAGTTCACATCTTCATCTATAACCACTCCTTCCTTGATAACAGCCTGTGATTTAGCGCTGTTTTTTATTACAACCCGGCCTTTTATGGTTACGTTGCTTTCCAAACGTATATCTCCTTTGATGGTTAGAGATTCACAGGCGATGAGGGACGGAGCTTCGTCGACAAATCTTTCATCAAAAAGGTCAATTTTACCGAAATATTTCGGGTCAAGATCAATATTTATGTTATCTGAACGTCTGTTTGGATTCAAGATCAGATTATTATCTTCAGTGAAGACCAAGCGATCGGATCGGACCGCCAGAAGATCGTTACATGTTTTTACCGGAAAAAAGCGGGATACAGGAACCTTAATAACGGCGGCACCTTCAAAAAGCGATATTGCGGCACCCATGGCCGTTTCAACCTGATATACTCCGGGACTGTTTTCATCCCTAGGGTCAAGGGTTTTTGGGTTGCGAATCATAGGAAGGTTTACGGTTCCATGTTTTTCAATAAGCATGTCAAGATCTTTCAGATTTATCCAGATGTTGTTTGTATTGAAATACCCGTAAAGATTTATATCCTGGAACGCACCAATTTCATCTTTCGGACACTGGGCCGCCTCACGCAGGATCAAACGCCCTTCTTTGTGTCTGGCAATATGTCCGCCTTTTATGTCTGACGGTGTTCTTGGTGCTACCTCCATCATAAAGGGGAATCTGTTTTCGGCAAAGTATCCTAAAAGCGATTCGTCCATGGTGGCGCCTAAGTTGTCCGAATTTGAAATAAAAGCATATACTATTCCTCTATCAAGTAGAGTTTTTAGCATTCCGGATGTATAAATCGCAGAGAAAATATCACCATGTCCAGGAGGATTCCATTCCTGTTCCGGATTCTTCGGCCAAGTCGCGGGACCAAAATTTTCCTGAAGAATTTTGGGAAACTTATTCTGGAGGAATAACAGGGCTGCTTTTGGAAATGGCGATATTTATGTTGAAAAATTTATAGAAAAACCCCGTCATATTGAATTGCAAATATTGGCCGATAGTCATGGAAACGCTGTTCATTTAGGTGAACGTGAATGCTCTGTACAAAGACGTCACCAAAAATTGATAGAGGAATCACCATCCGCTGCGGTTGATAAAAAGTTACGGGAAAAATTAGGTCAGGCCGCGGTGACCGCAGTAAAATCAGTTGGTTATGTTGGAGTTGGAACAGTAGAATTTTTATTAGATAAAAATAAAGATTTCTATTTCATGGAGATGAACACTAGAATTCAAGTTGAGCATCCAATCACTGAAATGGTAACAGGGGCCGATTTGATAAAACAACAGATCAAAATGCATGTCGGTGAAGCAGTTCCTGATCACTTAAAACGAATTGAAATAAATGGTCATTCAATCGAATGCCGAATTAATGCTGAGGATCCAGAAAATAATTTTTTACCATCGCCAATGCAAATTACAAGTTTTCATAAGCCCGGCGGAA
>JAZFVY010000039.1:0-2955 GCA_036447975.1 Desulfobacterales bacterium | reverse complement strand
CTCGAACCATAGCGGTTTACCTGGCAGAGGAGATATACGAACTTGTCGATGCAATTGAATCAGGAAACCATGATAATGTCTGTGAAGAGCTTGGAGATGTATTGTTTCATATACTTTTCCTCGCCAGCCTGTTCCAGGAAATGGGACATTTTGATATCAAGGACGTTGTGGATGTTAATACAGAGAAAATGACCCGTCGCCATCCCCATGTTTTCGGCAAAGACAGGGTCGGCAGTGCCGAAGAGGTCAGAGTGCTATGGCACAAGATTAAAATGAAAGAAAAACAACACGTTCCAGATGCTTCGATTTTAGATTCGGTACCTGTCAGCCTTCCGGCCCTGATGCATGCTTACAGAATATCCGAGCGCGCCGCAAAAACAGGATTTGACTGGAGAGACATTTTAGGTGTTATGAAAAAGGTTGAAGAGGAATGGACTGAGTTGAAAACCGAGCTGAAAGGACTAAATAAGTCCCCAAAAGATCAGGATATTTTAGCTCTGGAATTTGGAGATGTCCTTTTCACGCTTGTAAATGTGGCTCGGTTTGCGAATATCCATCCTGAAATCGCCTTGAGAGGCTCCACAAAAAAGTTTGAAAAGCGCTTTAAGCATATGGAAAAACAGATTTCAAAGAGTCAAAGGGAGATGGAATCGTTTTCACAGGATGAGTTGAACGGATTGTGGGAGGAAGCTAAGAGTAAAATCGATTAGCCCGAATTTATCATTAAGATTTTATCTGATCCTTTATAAGGGATCTTCGGGTTAAGATGAATAGGCTGCATAATATTTCCTGATGAATTTCGAGTGGCTTTCAAAGGCGATTTCAGGCAGTTCATCATAATAAAAACTGGCTGCATCATCTGCATCATCGCCGGCGACAAGGTTGCCGGTATAACTTTTAACAAGAAATCCGATCATTAGGACTGTGTGATACTGGGCGCTGGGATTTGAGGAGACCCCGAGGAGCATGTTGATCTGGCCTGAAAGCCCTGTTTCTTCTTTAAGTTCTCTTAAAGCCGACTTTTCAGGGGTTTCGCCAAGCTCCATGAAACCGCCAGGAAGGCACCAGAACCCTTTTTTGGGCTCAACGCTCCTTTTTACGAGAAGCACCCTGTTCCTGTTATCCACCACAACAAGGCAAGTGGCGGGTATGGGGTTTTCATAAAGGGGTTCATTACACTGCTCACAGAAAAGACGCAGGCAACCTTCAAAAATCTTTTCTGTGAGTTTTGTGCTGCAAAAATGGCAATAATTTTTTTTTCGCATTGTTAATCGTCGAAATCTCCCTCCGGACCCTTGTCGGAAGTTATAGACGCTGCCCGTTTGACAATTTTTACCGGAGTCCATTCATCAGGGTCTTCAATCCTGTTCGCTTTCGCACCTGGATCATATGTTCCGGCCTCGAGAATCGCATTGATGGCAAGGGAAGCTGTATCCTCAGCATTAAAGACATTTACAAGCATGTTATAAACAAAATCTTCAACACTTTTGATCATTCTTGCTCTAACCGTTTCTGTCTGTCCAAGAAGCTTGTTTTCAAATGGAAGATTGAGTTTTTTATAGTTCCCACCTTTTAGTCCTTTTGATTCTGCATATGCAACCATTTCTTGCCACATGTTAGCGGTGACACCTTGTTTTTTAACCTTAATAAAGTTGCCGTCATTGTCGAGTATGGCATTGCCGTAATCGTTAACCTCAAGGCCCCAGGAAATCATCTGGAGGGCCGTGGCCACATTTGCCTTGGTGGTCCTGGTTTGTGCCGCTATTTTTCTCAACCTGTCGGAGCTGTTCCCGGATGTTCCATGCTGGGCTCCGGAAATCTTATAATTTGCCAAAGTTTCATGGATTTCGGCGGTTAAATCGATCTGTATTCCCTGATCGCTTTCTTCAATGCCATGGGTCGTTCCATTGTTTAAGGCGATCCAATCCGGAAAAATATCGTGGGCGTTAAGACCCTGTATAAGGAACAGAGCCTCTTCCACAGTTGAGAGCCCTGACTTCCCTTTAATTTCACCTACTTCGGTTTCAAGGCCAGCCCATTCAGGCACAAAGGGATTCAGTTCCAGGTTGGCTATCAGGTTCTGGTCATCTGGTAGATGAGATGCATCGATGGCAATTGAGGTCATACCAGACTCAAACAAGGTTGGAATCTCTATTTTGGCATCATCAATGTCCTGATCGTTCTTGATTCCATAATGATCGGCGTGAATCGCTACGGGGATGGTGATGCCCAGTTCATTGCAGAATGCATCGACCTGGCGGGCAATATTCCAGTAATTTACAGCACAATAGGCATTGGCGCCTCCCTCTGACTTGGCGATCTCTATAATAAAAGCGGCATTAGCTCTTTGGGCTGCCTTAAGGGCTCCACGAATCACAAAACTGTTTCGTCCATTGGCAGCCATGGCAATGGCATTACTTTTTGCGAGCATGGCCCGGTCTATAAACTTTCCGCTTACAATCAAGGCTTTTGAGTTTGGGAAGAGATTTTTCAAGTTGGGCGGACGGCCTACCTCAAGCGCAATTTCAAAATCTGAAGAAGGGATGACTCTTTTTTCAGACATAGCTTAACCTCCTTTTACAAGGTTTACGGCGAATCCCATCAATTATTCATGGATATCATGATTTTTTGATCTAACATCATTTAAAATATCAATTATTTCCTGTTTGTATGAAAGGGGTGCACATAGTTCCCCCCATCCCATTTGGAATTGGAACAATCCATCATAAGCAGTATCATAAAATGATCGAATTATGTGGGGAATGTTCTGTTCTTTCAGGATGGAGTCGATCAGCTGAGCCTCTATTATATTCTCCAAAATTGCGATATTGATAAATTCATGCTTATCTATTTCGCTCATATCAGAATCCTGATCTTGCGAAGCTGGAAACAAACAATAGTATTAGAACCTATCTCGAAAATAAGATTAGTGTTCAGGGCAAGGCGCGAAACGGT
>JAZFVY010000038.1:0-2673 GCA_036447975.1 Desulfobacterales bacterium | reverse complement strand
TACTGCAGACAGCCTTTGCAACCGCAGGGGCTACTGCAAGTGGTTTGCGGGCGGCTTTGGACATGAAGGGAGACAGCGAAACCACTGTAGTGGCATGGGCCGGTGACGGCGGAACATTTGATATCGGAATACAATCCCTCAGCGGGGCTGTTGAGCGGAATGAAGATTTTATTTATGTCTGTTATGACAATGAGGCCTACATGAATACGGGGGTACAGCGCAGTTCGGCCACGCCCTTTGGCGCCCGGACCACCACAACACCAGGCCGGGGCTGGAAAAAAAGCCGCAAGAAAAATATTATAGAAATCCTGGCAGCCCACCGCATTACATATGCTGCCACAGCCAGTATCGCCTTCCCCGAAGACATGATCCAAAAGTTTGATAGGGCCAAACAGATAAAAGGAGGGACAAGATTCCTGCATGTTTTTGCCACCTGTCCCACAGGATGGCGTATTCCATCTGAGATGTCCGTCAAAATTGCCCGGCTTGCGGTTCAATCCAACATATTCCCCCTGTATGAGGTCAAAGACGGCGTAGAATATACCCTCAACTACAAGGGAGATCGTCCGGCATTAGATTACTTGAAGGCTCAGGGCCGCTTCAAACATTTAACAGATGATGATTTCAATCAGATTCAGAACATGGTAGACGAAGACTGGAAACTTTTAATGCGCAAGATGGGTTATTAATTTTCGAAAGAAGGTATGAAAGTAAGGACTGTCAGGGCGTGTGGCTCATTACTGGCAACAGTTTAAATGTTTCTACTATGTATGACAGCAATTTCAACATACTTACAAGATATCGCAGGTTTTTATGAACTATATTTCTATAAGGTACTCTGCCTTGAACTTAGCAAATTAAATCTGCTAAAAATTCAGATAAATTGCAGGTATAACATTAGGCAAGAAGTCGAGCATCCCGTATTACATATACGAAACACTTATCTCAACATCCTGATAACAACTAAATATTACATATTGGCAAGGAACATGATATTCTGAAAAATTCCAAAATGTTCTGATATCCGGTTTATATCACAGATATTTCCCTTTTTATGATACTCAATGTATTACAACCTGAACTCACACTGGGATTGTCAAGTTAATATTAACAGTATGTAAGCTGATAAAGCGACTATGACTACTGCTGCTGAAAGCTATGACAGCCCTCTTAAAGGTATATATTACTTGGTCGCCGGTGTATTCGTTTTCTCACTTCAAGACGTCATCATCAAATGGATAAGTGATAAATATCCAGTACATGAAATCGTATTGATAAGAAGCTGTTTCTCTATTATTCCGATTCTATTTATTGCCCATTTAGAGGGCGGTCTGCATTTATTGCGAACTAACCATTATTTTGCCCATATCATTCGTTCCTTTTTATTTTTTGGCGCCTATATATGTTTTTATTTATCTCTGGCCGCGCTTCCACTGGCTGAAACGGTTAGCTTATTTTTTTCAGCCCCGATTTTTATAATGATTCTGTCTGTTACATCCTTGGGTGAAAAAGTTGAATTTAGAAGCTGGATAGCTGTTTTGGTTGGGTTCTTCGGTGTTATTATAATGTTGAGGCCTGGTTCTAAAATGATAGATCCGGCAGCCTTTTTAGCGTTATTCACTGCTTTTTTATACGCTATAGCTTCAATCATTACAAGAAGGTTAGGAAAAAATGAAAGCGGCGTATCGTTGGCTTTTTACCCTACAGTCATGTATATTATATTCTCTACGATTCTAAGCATAGCATTAAACAGCATTTCCGTTACCCAAAAATCTCATCCCAGTTTGGCATTTCTTTTTCGAGAATGGCAACTCCCTTCGCAAGGTGACCTATTTCTATTCATTATAATAGGTCTAATCGCCGCAGGGGGATTTTATTTCCTTTCGCAGGCCTATCGATTGGCGCAGCCATCAACAATTGCTCCTTTTGAGTATATTTACGTTCCTTTGAGTGTCATATGGGGTTATGTTTTTTGGAAGGATATTCTTGAACCTCAAACAGTTATAGGTATGGTATTGATTGTTGGGAGCGGCCTTTACATATTTGGGAGCAAAAAAGTATTAACAAACAAATATGTGTTAAGTATATTTAAAATAAAAATTAGAAGGTAATCTCAGTAGCCTTCATTTAGACAATGGCAAATGGGTAAACTTGTGTGATCTGCAATGATTAGCAATCTTGGATTAATTGTATAACCCACAGATACTTCCAACGTATATGGCTACCGAGCAACCTTGCGGTATCTGCCTTACAGGTAGAAAAATTGAAGCTCTAAAATGCTTGATTTACAAAAGAAATCTGCTATAAATTAAAATAATTTGCAGGTGAAACATTAGGCAAGTAATCTTGCACTCAAGCCCCCTCCTTTTCCATCGATTCATCCCACCAGCCAATACCACAGTGTGATATAAATATTTAAATTAATTAATAATTCCATTGACAAAATTACGATTTTAATATAACCAATTCAAATATATTCTCTTTTGAAGTCAGTCCTCTACCTACAATCGATATTCTTTGTGTAACACTTTTTATTCTGCCGGAATCGCTCTCGATAAGAAAAAGACTAAATCAGAAAAACTATTTGAGGGGGCATTATGAAATTATTAAAAGTATTAAGTAGAGTTAATCAAATCGAGAGAATTTCATTTTTAAAAATACTTGACACCTTTT
>JAZFVY010000037.1:0-5596 GCA_036447975.1 Desulfobacterales bacterium | reverse complement strand
ATAACCAATCCGTTTTTGCGAAAAATTCCAATTGCAATTCCATTATTTACGAAGATGTCACCAGGTGTTACCACGGAACAGCTATCAATAAAGGCCTCTGATTTGCTTGCTGAGACTTTGGCATTTACCGGCTATTTCAAAATTCTTGACCGTGGCGCCTTCCTTGCAGACCCGCAAACCGATGCTGTTTTTTCAGATATTAATCCCCAGAACTGGACAAGTATCGGCGCAGAACTTCTGATAACCGGCGGTGTTTTGATAAAGGATCAAATGGTAGAAATGGAGCTTCGACTGTATGATACTTTTAAAGAGCAATTGCTGGTGGGTAAAAAATATAGTGGAGGGATCAACGATCAGCGTGAGATGGTACGCCTTTTTTGCAGTGAGGTGATTTACGCCCTGACAGGCGACAGGGGAATTTTTAATAGTAAAATCGCATTTGTTTCCACAAATTCGGGTAACAAGGAAATTTACATATCTGACTTTGACGGTTATAATCCCAAGCGTTTTACACATACCGAAAGTATTGCCCTAACTCCGGCATGGTCTTCGGACGGAAAATGGCTCGCCTATACCTCATATGAAAAGGGAAAGGCTGATCTTTACATAAAACATTTAACAGAAAAATTTGGCGCTGTAATTGCGAAAACAGGTATAAATATCACGCCTGCATGGGTTCCTGGCAAATTTGTCCTGGCTGCTACACTTTCATTTTCTGGTGATCAAGAAATTTATCTATTGACCGGGACAGGAAAAATTAGTAAGAGGTTAACTTACAATTGGGGTATTGATCTGTCGCCAACCTGGTCCCCAGACAGCAAACAAATGGCTTTTGTTTCAAAAAGGTCCGGAACACCCCAGATTTATATAAAAAATTTTGATTCAGGGGTGGTTAAAAGGTTGACTTTTCAAGGGAATTACAATACACAGCCAACCTGGTCTCCCAAGGGGGACATTTTGGCATATTCAGCGATGGAGGGGGGTCGCAGCAATATCTTCGTTATTGGTGTTGATGGTGAGGGTCCGGTTCAATTAACACATAATGAAGGTGACAACGAGTCACCTTCGTGGTCCCCGGACGGGAATCTCGTTGTGTTTAGTTCAACCAGGGAAGGATCTTCCAAAGTCTATGTTTTGACCGCTTATGGAACTGATCAGAGACGTTTACTTTCTATGAAAGGCGAGCAGACAGATCCAGAGTGGTCACCGCGAATTGTAAATTAATAGTTAATTTTGACGTTTCCGTTAAAAGTCAAAATTGCGATGGCAAGATAATCACGCCTGGGCGGGACCAAAGTCAAAGGCGCGCGAATTTTGTGTCATACTACTAACGCAGAGTCTGAAGAGCGCGTACTTAAAGTACGCCGCAATGACAACGAAATTAAGCGTAACGCAGCCCCGCTCTATCGTGATTTACGAAGCCATCAATTTTAAATGTCTTAAAAGGAGGAAAAAATGCGAAAAAAGTTATGGGTTAGTTTGGCATTGGCATTTGTAATCCCCGGATTGCTGTTTACCGCTTCATGTGCAAAGAAGGCGGTTGATGTGGAGCCTGAGCCTGCCGTAGTTGAAGAAGACGATTCTGCTGCAACGGCCCCTGATGATAAGGCTGCCGCGGAGGAAGCTGCAAGGAAAGCGGCGATGGATGCCAGGGAATTGTTCTTATATGAAGACATCTACTTTGAATTCGACAAATCCGATCTGCTTGCAGAGTCACAGGATGTTTTGAGAGGAAAGGCTGAATATCTCAAGGACAATCCTGATGTTTTGGTTATAATCGAGGGTCATTGCGATGAACGTGGTACCAATGAGTACAACCTTGCCCTGGGTGACAGGCGTGCTTCAAGCGCAAAGGCCTTCCTCGTAAATCTGGGTATTGCAGGATCACGATTAACCAGTGTCAGTTATGGCGAAGAACGGCCTGCAGATCCTGGCCATGATGATGAAGCCTGGGCAAAGAACAGGCGGGATCACTTTACAATAGACTAGTTAATACCCTGATAATATTATAATCGGGTTGCAAATGATAATCAGCAAGCGGCAGCATGCCTGTCGCTTGCTGATTGTTTTGTACAGAGGCCATTTCAAACCTTCATGGGGAGTCGATTTTGAATCCTGCCGGGCGGGATTGAAGCTCCACACCCTGAAGGGAGCTGAAGGTTTTGAAACAGCTTCTAATAACACTTGAAAGACTGCCATGAAAAATACGGTATTGATTATTTTATCGTATATGACGGTATTGTACGGATGTGCATTGCAGAGTGATCTGGTTGCGCTCGACGATCGCCTGACTCTGACAGAACAGCACCATTTAGAATCGGAGAAAAAACTTAGAAATCAATCCGCCGGGCAACATGTTAATATCGAAAGGCTCAAAGAAGAAATACAAATCTTACGTGGAAAGCTCGAAGAGATTGAATTTACATTAAATAAGAAAATTAAGACTGATAAAGACCGTATCGTTCGTCTGGAAGAGTATCTGCATCTTGAGCCAACAGGACCTGGATTAAAAATAGAGGCAGATTCAGGCATAAAACCCAGGAGTCTGGCTGGAAAAAAACTTTCAGAAAATGAAATTTACAAATTGGCAAAACAGGCGTTTGATCAAGGTGACTTTGAAATGGCCCGGGAAGGATTTCAAAAATTAATTAAGCAACACCCAAAGTCAAAGAATGCTGACAATGCCCAGTTCTGGATAGGCGAAATCTACTATCGCGAAAAATGGTATGAAAAAGCCATTATTGAATATCAGAAAGTTATAGAAAAACACCCGAAAGGGAATAAGGTGCCTGCCTCACTTTTAAAACAGGGGTTTGCTTTTTATAATTTAGGAGACAAAGCAAATGCCCGTCTTATCTTGACGGAACTGCTCAAAAAATATCCAAAATCTAATGAGTCGAAAATCGCCAGACAAAAATTAAAGGGGTTTACTCCTTGATGCTGGCCGCTGGATGCTGGAGCCAAAATCCTGACTCCGGAAAAGAGCGTTAGGATGATAAAGGTTATCGGTATAGATCCAGGTCTATCTGCAACTGGTGTTGGAATTGTCAGGGGAATGGGTCTCAAGATTGATGGCTTTTCCTTCGACAGTATCAATACTTCAAAAAACATTTCTTTGCCAAGCCGTCTTGATCAAATCTTTTCTAATCTTCTTCTTGTTTTGAAGGATGAAAAACCCGATTTAATGGTAGTGGAAGATGTCTTTTCCGTGGAAAAGTTTCCAAAGGCGGGAATAACATTGGGTAAAGTTACAGGTGTTGTTCTGCTTGCCGGTTGCAGGGTGGACGTGCCTGTCGCCGAGGTTTCCGTTCGTGAAGCCAAACAGGTATTGACCGGAAACGGTAATGCGAGCAAAATGCAGCTTGAAAAGGCGGTTCGAAGTTTATTAAACCTAACAAAACCCATTAGACCGTATCATGCTTCTGATGCGATGGGTTTAGCTATTCTAGGTCTGTTTCGTTATAATGACGGTCTGGCGTGAAGCGGTAATATTCTCAAAAAGCTAAAGTGTAACCTCATGAAGAATTTATCCGGCTTTTTACAGCAGCTACAATATATATAAACGAGGATTATATGATAGGTTATATAGAAGGCAAACTTTTAAAAAAAGATGATAACCGGATACTTATTCTTGCAAATCAGATTGGATATGAGGTTCTGCTTCCAGCATTTGTAATGGAAACATTTAAGGCAAGGAGAGTCGGTGACGAGGTATCCCTTTACATTTATAATCAACAGACCGAACGGCAGCCCAAGCCTGTGTTGATCGGTTTTAATCTTGAGGTCGAAAAAGAATTTTTTCGATATTTTATTTCAGTCGAAGCTATAGGCGCCCTCAAGGCTGTTAAGGCACTGACCATTTCTGTTCGCGAAATAGCAAGGGCCATTGAATCAAAGGATATCAATAAACTTAAGCGGTTAAAAGGGATCGGCGACCGAACGGCCCGCAAAATTATTGCCTCACTTGAAGGCAAGATGGATAAATTCGCATTGATCCGGAAAGCCGAGAAAGTAGAAGAGCCTGTTGCCGAAGACTTTTCTGAGCAGGTTTTGGATCTACTTGTTGTTCAACTGGGCAACAGAATACCGGATGCGAAAAAGATGATTGCCGAGGCCATGGAACGTAACAGTGCTATTGGGACTCCTGAAGAACTCTTTGAAGAAATATATCGTGGAGAGAAAGCTCTAAGTTGATCTTTAGTCAAAGCGTACCTATAGGGTAACTTCTCACTAACACACTCAAACAGCCAGAGCTTTTGCATTTTATCACCAGTGGGCTCCAGAATTTATTGAGAAGTTACATATCGGCTGTTTAACGCGGTGAATAAATTAAAAAATGACGGACGAAATTAATAAACATTCTTCTGACAATCAGGGTATCCTTACCGGATCTTGCCTGCCTGTTGACCAGGAACCTGAAATTCTTACTTTGCGGCCTGAACAGCTTGAAGATTATGTCGGTCAGTCTGAGGTGGTGGAAGCCCTTAAAATCGCAATTGAAGCGGCGATTCAGCGCAGAGAACCGATTGATCACATTCTCTTTCATGGGCCGCCCGGCCTTGGGAAAACAACTTTGGCGCATATTATTGCCAATGAAATGGGGGTTAATCTCACCGTCACCTCCGGCCCTGCCCTTGAAAAGGGCGGGGATCTGATCGGTATTCTTACGCATCTTGAAGATGGGGATGTACTGTTCGTGGATGAGATACACCGGACACCCAAGACGGTAGAGGAGTTTCTGTATCCAGCCATGGAGGACTTTGCTATTAATTTTGTGTTCGACAAGGGGATGCATGCTCGAAGCCACAGATATCGATTAAATCAGTTTACTATTATCGGTGCTACCACCAGGGTCGGACTATTATCCGCACCTTTGCGGGATCGATTTGGAATTTTCAGGAGCCTTGATTTCTATAGCGAGGAGGATCTGGTAAAAATCATAAATCGTTCGGCCGCTTTGCTTAATGTGACCATTGATGAGCAAGGTGCAATGGAGCTTTCAAAAAGATCCAGGGGAACACCAAGGATTGTAAACAGACTTCTTAAACGTGTGAGGGACTATACTCAGGTGCGGGCAGACGGTATAATTACAAAGGATACTGTTGAGGCAGCCCTATCCCTCGAGGGGGTTGATGAAATGGGGCTGACGAATCTTGACCGCCGCTATCTGAAAACAGTTATCGAGTATTATAAAGGCGGTCCCGTGGGTATTGAGGCCATTGCCGCTACTCTCCAGGAAGAGACAGATACTTTGGTGGATGTTGTAGAGCCTTTTCTTCTAAAAATCGGTCTGGTCATAAGAACTTCTTCCGGTAGAAAAGCTTCGCAAGCAGCATACGAGCATCTTGGATTCAGCTTTCAGAAAGGAATGTTTCAATAACATATACTTTTACCATGTCGATAATTACGCTGCTAACGGATTTTGGCATTGAAGATGCGTATGTGGGCACCATTAAGGGCGTCATTCTGTCCGTTAACCCTTCTGCCATGATTGTCGATATTACCCACCAAATTGATCCCCAGGACTTAATAGAGGCTGCATACGTCATAAAATCTTCCTACAGATATTTTCCCAAGGACACAGTACATGTTATTG
>JAZFVY010000036.1:0-4214 GCA_036447975.1 Desulfobacterales bacterium | reverse complement strand
GCGAGAAGGCTGGACTTCGGGCAGCATTGTCATCGTCGGCACCGACGGTATTCGTGAAACCCGTAATTCAGAAGGTGATATGTTTGGTCTGTTTCGTCTGCAGGAAGTTGTACGAACCCATGCCGCTGAATCCGCTGAATCCATCCAAAACGCTGTCATCGACGCCCTTAATACATTCCAGGGCAATGCCCCCCAGGAAGACGATATCACCCTGGTTGTCATTAAGCTTTTGTAGATGAATAAGGGTTTGATGTTTTTAAGTTGCCTGATGGGACATGATATATTCACAATGCTAAAGACACCCGTCAAAAAAAGCTTCTATTTTGGGTATCGAACCGTTAAATTATACTTGCCAAAAACGGAAATTTAAATAGTATTATATATTTAGCAGCCTGTAATAGAAATAAACATTTCGCTTCAACTATATTAAATTTTGGAAGGCTCGAACAATCCTAAAGACTCAAGGAGTAACTGCTTATGGAAAAGGCTAAAGTACCTATTGTGAAAAGGCCACTTTTCTCATGGATCTTCTCCGATAATGCGAAGCTCCAGATACTGCTGTTATTCATTATTGTAGTGACAGTATTTGCCAGGGTTCTCCCACTGGAAATGCAGAAGAGAATCGTTAATGAGGCAATCTTTTTGCGAAAAATCGACATGTTACTTCTTTATTGCGGCATATATCTGGCTTCAGTGATTATCGCGAGCGTGCTGAAATATCTCATCAACTTGCTTCAGAATTTCATCGGCCAGCAAGCTTTGGCTGAAATGAGAAAAGCGCTTTATCATCACATTCTTACACTTCCGTTAAGTTTTTTCAGAAAGACACAACCGGGATTGGTTGTATCATCCCTTTCCAATGAGCTCGCAGCACCATCAGACTTTGTGGGCATGGCTGTTGGTGTTCCCATCATCAACGTTTTAACGCTTCTTGCTTTTGCCGGCTACTTATTATGGCTGAACCCCTTATTGGCAGCTGTGTCTCTATCCATCTATCCGCTTGTTCTCTTCCTGGTGCCCGTACTGCAAAAACGAGTCAACATTATCAACAAAAGGCGTGTAGAAGCAGCTCGCGATTTTTCCGGCAGGATCGGAGAATCGATCACCGGTATTCACGAAATCCAGGGGAATGGTGCGTATCACATTGAAAATCGAAAATACGATGGGCTTGTTGATAAATTACGGAAAATTAGATTCACCTGGGAAGCTTACAGAGCTGCTATCAAAGTAACCAACAACCTATTTGTTAACCTGGGGCCGTTTTTAGTATTTATTTTAGGCGGTTATTTGGCCATTAAGGGCCGTTTGGAACTGGGTGCGCTGGTGGCTTTTTTATCTGCTCAAGAGAAGCTGTATGATCCCTGGAAAGAGCTTATAGGCTTTTATCAGCTTTATCAGGATGGTATCGTGAACTACAAAAAGACCATGGACTATTTTGATATCGAACCCGAATTTGCTCTTGAACCGGTGGATCGTAAACCCTACGAATTGGATGGAAGTCTTGATATAAATGACCTGTCTTATGAAACTGATACCGGTATCCAGTTGCTCGAAGAAATCACTTTTTCATTGAAACCTGGAGAACACATGGCCCTGGTCGGTTTTTCCGGGAGCGGTAAAAGTACTCTGGCCCTCTGTGTCGGACAGCTTTACAAGTACACAGGAGGAAGTATTCGGATTGGCGGCAAGGTGATTTCGGAACTTACCAAAAGGGATATGTCTCAAAACATGGGCTTTGTTTCCCAGACGCCGTTTATTTTCAACGGAACCATCGAGGAGAATCTTCTTTACTCCTGTGCAGCCCGGATAAGAGAGGATTCAGCCGACCTGGACGATACCCTGCCAAACCTCGACGACATGATTTCGATATTGCAACAAACCGGCATTTTTGCGGATGTACTGCGATTCGGCCTGAACACGATTCTCACCCATGATAAACATAAAGATCTGACCTCTACAATCGTCCGTGTTCGCCAGAACTTTCAGAGGGATTTCGGTGAGGAGCTATCCGATTATGTTGAATTTTTTAACGAAGATAAGTATCTTTACCACTCCAGCATATCCGACAACCTTACCTTTGGCACCCCCAACACCGTGGCGTTCGCTGATGTGGGCTTGATCAAAAATGAGTATTTTCTCAACTTTCTGAAGGAATCCGATCTCACAAGGCCCTTGCTGAGTTTAGGTTCCGAACTCTCCAAACAGACCGTGGACATTCTGGGCAACCTTCCACCCGACAAGGTTTTTTTCGAACAGAGCCCCATCGGTCCGGAAGAATTGGATGAGTATAAATCGCTCGTGCAACGATTAAAAAAGAAAAAACTTCACCAGCTATCGGCACAGGACAGTGGGATGCTCATGGAACAGGCGCTACGGTTTAGACCTGGAAAGCATAAGATGGTTGTTCTGCCTCAGATTCTTGAACGGCTTATCCTGGAAGGACGGGCTCTATTCAAGGAAAAAATATCCAAAGACGATCCGGACGCTATTTCTTTTTACGATATGTCCAGTTACATCTTTTCTCAAACTATCCTGAACAACATCTTTTTTGGGAAATCAACAACCGCTCTCCCTCAAGCCCAGGAGAAGATAAATCAGTTCATTATTCAGCTACTAATCGAAGAGGACCTTCTTGAAACCATTATAGAAATCGGTCTGCAATTTCAGGTCGGCAGCAAGGGAGACAAACTTTCCGGTGGTCAGCGCCAGAAATTGGCTATTGCAAGGGCTTTTATCAAAACCCCCAAAATGTTGATAATGGATGAATCAACTTCTGCCCTGGATAACAAGTCCCAAGCACGTATACAGAATCTGCTCGATACCCGCTGGAAGGGTAAGAGCACCTTGATTTCTGTAATTCATCGGCTGGACACCATAAAGAATTATGACAAGATTGCGGTAATGAAGGCCGGGAAAATCGGTGAAATGGGAACATACGACGAACTTATTGCTAAGAAAGGAATGCTATATGAACTTATCGGCAAAAAATAATGAGTCATGTGAGTCCTGCGAATTTGATGAAAGTCTAAAAATATTACGAGAAATCCCTTTTTTCTCAAGAATACCTCTTGAAACACTCAAGGTTCTGGCTTACCTATGCACCAGAGAGACGTTTAAACAGGGTGATTATCTCTTTAACCAGAACGATGATGATGGCCAGGCGTTTTATATCATTTCCGGAAATGCCAGGCTCACGCACACCAATGGGGGTGATGAACAGGAGATTCGAGACTATGCTGAAGGCACTTTTTTAGGCGGGTTAACCCTGATGGGGAATATGGTTCGACTCTTTTCGATGAAAGCCCTAAGCGATGTTACCTGCCTAATCCTGACAAGAGATAAATTTTCCCGAGTCATGAACCAGTACCCGGATCTCATGCCAAAGATTATTGCGGCCCTTATATCGGCCATTCGATCATGGGAAGAACGGTTCTTGAATGCCAGCGACGAAAGCTGTGCCGCCTGTAAAAAAAGAATCGGTGTCAGTCTTGCATAGGTTGGAGATTTAATGAAATATTAGAGCTTAAAGGATGATGGTCATGACTGAGGAGAGAATATCTTTTAAACTAAAAAATCGCCTATCCGAACTGGAAACCCTGTATCGGAATCTGGAGCAGTTTGGAAACTCCCTTGGATTGTCGAAAAAAAACATCTTCAGAAGCAAACTTGCCCTGGATGAACTGTTCACTAATATTATTTCTTACGGTTATACGAACAATGACGAGCACTGGATAGAAATTACGATTTCCCATGAAAATGAAACATTGATTCTGCGTATAGAAGATGACGGCATCTTTTTTAACCCTATGGAATACAAAAGGGCCGACCTTGAATGCAGCCTTGAGGAGTGTGAAATCGGCGGTCTCGGTATTCACATGACAAAACATTTTATGAATGATATCTCTTATCAGCGCTGCGGAAACAAAAATGTGGTAACTTTGAAAATAAACCTAAGTGAAACATAGCCGCCTCTTGTTGGCAACACACAATTATTCGGCATATTTACGAAGGTATATAATCGATTAGAAAGGAGGAGAAATGGATATTATCGAGAAAAGATTAAATGAGATTATTATTTTCAAACTCAATGGCAACCTCAATTCAAATACTTCCCCTGAATTAGAGGACAAAATTTTTGAAGCGATCAAAAACGAATCAAAAAATATGATTCTGGACTTCGAAGATCTTGATTATATTTCGAGCGCGGGCTTACG
>JAZFVY010000035.1:0-2751 GCA_036447975.1 Desulfobacterales bacterium | reverse complement strand
TGGAACTGCCTCTGCTGGACACTGAAAACAAGAAATTCGGCACACTATGGCTAATCAAGGATCTTGAGCGCGATGCCATCAGCCATTATACCCTGCGGCGGGTGGAACACCTCAGGCGTACGCTTGTGGGAACACTGGAAAAGTTATCAACAGATTCCGCGCCCACAAGAAAATAAAAAGGGGTACGGTATGGCCCGTAACCCTTGATTTCACTGGTAGGCGGTACTGGATTTGAACCAGTGACTTCTACCGTGTGAAGGTAGCACTCTCCCACTGAGTTAACCGCCCGATACTACGGTTTATCCACCATCCCTTTTAATTCTTTGCCGACCTTGAAAAAGGGTAATTTTTTGGAAGGTACGTCAATCTGTATGCCGGTTTTAGGATTTCGGCCAACGTATGGTTTGTAATCTTTTACCGTAAAACTGCCAAAACCCCTGATTTCCACACGCTCGCCTTTTGAAAGTGTTACCTTTATTGCATCAAAAAACGTATCGACTACTTTCTCAGATTTTTTTCTGCTGAGATCCATCCTGTCTTTAAGCGCATTAATTAAGTCTGACCTGTTCATAAAGGCTCCTTAATGTAAATTAAAACGTTTTAACAAATTGAGATCTTTGCAAAACGCCCCATTTTGCCCAATTTCTGTGTCAGGATAAAATTTTAATCCTCAAAATACTAAATGTATTCCTGTGGTTAAAATTTTCGCCTTCCTTGAACTAGAACAAAATTGATCATTTTTCAAAGGTCTCAAATTATTATAGAAGGTTGATAACTTTCAAGTCAAGTATTTTTTCCTTTTTCAAAGGTTTCTATCATGGATGCTTCACGGGTCGAGTTTTCAGGCGATTCACTTTCAAGGGCTTCTATTTCTTCGAGTGTAGGGAGGTCTTTCAAGTCTTTGAGGTCAAAAATTTCAAGGAATTGCTTTGTTGTGGCATAGATCAAGGGTCTGCCGGGAATTTCCTTGCGCCCCAGAACCCGGGTCAGTTTTCGTTCAAGCAGCATGCGTAGGATTCCGCCGCAGTCAACCCCACGGATATATTCTATATCGCTGCGTATGACAGGCTGCTTATAGGCGATGATTGCCAGTGTCTCCAGGGCGGCCTTGCTGAGTCGCAGTGATTTGGGCTGAATTAATAGCTTGATCCATTCCCTGTATTCGGGCCGGGTGCGGATCTGATATCCGCCTGCAACCTCGCGCAAAAGGAAACCGCCCTTTCGGGCTTCATATTCCTCTGAAAGCTCGATAAGTGCGTTTTGAATCTCATTTCTCTCGGCCTGCTTGAGGATGCTCTTAATGCGGTCGATTGTAAGCGATTCCTCGGCCACAAACAGGAAGCTTTCAATGATGTTTTTAATATCTTCCATTATAAATAAAAGAGTCTGATAACGCCGGACCGGAGATTCTGGACGACCCGGACCAGACTGAGTTTGACCATTTCAAGAATTGCAAGAAACGTCACAACAATTTCGCCTTTATCGGAGTCTTTGGAAAACAGCTCATCAAAAGTTATAGACCCACTGGCTTCAAAGACATCCACGATTTGAGCGATCCTATCTTTGACCGAAATGGAGTCGGCGGTAATGTCCACACGGCTATCAGGAGATATGTTTTTAAGTATTTTTTGAAATGCATCGATAAGTTCAAACAGTCCGACCTTTATGATTTCATCTTCCCCGTTGATTAGATGATCTTCCTGGCCCGGATTCCTGACAAAAGTATCTTCCCACAAAAGATTCCTTTCAGTCAACTGTTCGGCCGCTGACTTCATACGAAGGTATTCCTCAAGGGGTTTGACAATTTGCAGGCGTGGATCTTCGTCGTCATTTTCTTCTTCAAGGGCCGGGAGCAGCATTCTTGACTTTATCTGGACCAGTGTGGATGCCATCACAATAAAGTCTCCGGCAAAATCTATGTTCATCGACTTCATTAATTCTATGTATTCAAGATACTGTTCGGTTATCAGAGCAATGGGGATATCATAGATGTCTATTTCATATTTTTTGATAAGGTGAAGCAAAAGGTCCATGGGACCTTCATAGATATCTTCTATGTGTACTTTGTAAATTGTTTCTCCCATTATATTTTTATTGCCGCCCTTACCTCAGCCATGGTTTGACGGGCAACCCGCCTGGCTTTATCACATCCTTCCACAATGATGTCGTCAATAAGTTGCGGCCGGGCTTCGTAATATTCTCTCTTTTCACGCATCGGTTCAAGAGCTTTGATTAGATATTTAGCCATTATCTGCTTGCACTCTACACATCCGATCTCAGCTGTGCGGCACTCTTTGTTTATGCTGTCTATGGTTTTACTGTCGCTGTAAAGCTTGTGAAATTCGAAAACATTGCATATATCAGGATTGCCGGGATCGCTTTTTCTGGCACGCTGGGGATCGGTCAGCATTTTAGCCACATTGGTTGAAATGTCATCAGGGCTGTTTGAATAATATATGGCGTTGTCATAACTTTTACTCATTTTACGCCGATCTATACCGAGTATCTTGGGTGTTTTGGTCAAAATTGATTCAGGTTCCGGGAATATATCGCCGTAAAAATAGTTGAATCTCCTGGCGATTTCCCGCGTAATTTCAACATGGGGGACCTGATCGATGCCTACTGGGACGCCATAGGCTTTGTACATAATAATATCAGCTGCCTGAAGCACAGGGTAACCAAGAAAACCAAATGTGGAAAGGTCCTTGTTGTTGAGCTGAACAATCTGTTCCTTGTATGTGGGGTTGCGTT
>JAZFVY010000034.1:0-11619 GCA_036447975.1 Desulfobacterales bacterium | reverse complement strand
CCGGCTCATAACCGGTCGGTCCCTGGTTCGATTCCAGGTGGGCCCATCTTTCCTAACGTATAAGATACACGATCAAGATACATGAAGCAGGATGTATTGAGACCTTTGAAAAATGCTCAATTTTGTTCAAGTTCAAGGAAGGCGAAAATTTTAACCACAGGAATACATCGAGTATTTTGAGGATTAAAATTTGAGTCTGACACAGAAATTGGACAAAAGAGGGCGTTTTGCAAAGGTCTCGTATTATTAATCGTGTCTGAAGCAGAAGGCAACAGGAGGTGGGGCATCTTTTTACCTGAAGGTGCAAATGAATCAAGGCGTGGTTATAGCAAATAACCACGCTTTTTTTTATTTAAATGAAGAGTTGATGGTTTAGCCTGATTCGCCACCGCAAATGAATCCAGCTTCAAGCGGGATAAGAAATCCGTGTTAACCACTTTTATAGCTATTCTCAAAATGATCAATTAACAAACTGAACATATTCTAGTGAACAAGTATAAAAGGAAATTATACCATGGACATGGAATCCTTGAGTAAACTCCTTCGTAATGTAGCTTCAGGCAAAATATCTGCTGAAGATGCTGCCAATAAACTGCTGCATCTTTCATTTGAGGACATAGACTATGCCCATATAGATCATCACCGTTCCTTGCGCAAAGGCTTTCCTGAAGTCATCTTCGGGCAGGGAAAGACTGCCGACCAGATTATAGGCATCATGGGAAAAATGCTGCTCCAGGAAAACATTGTGCTGGTTACCCGCATCGATGCACTTCATGCTGATCGGGTCGTTTCAAGATTTCCCGATGCAGTATATCACAAAGATGCTAAGATGGTCGTCTGGAAAAAAAAAGAAATCCCCAGACAGGGAAAAGGGACTATACTTGTAATATCGGCCGGGACATCAGATATACCGGTTGCCAAAGAAGCATTTCTTACAGCAAAGGTCATGGGAAACCAGGTGGAATCGGTTTTTGATGTGGGCGTTGCCGGCATTCACCGGTTGTTTGACCATAAAGAACTGATCGATAATGCGTCAGTCCTCGTTGTCGTTGCAGGAATGGAAGGGGCACTTCCCAGCGTGGTTGCGGGGATGGTAAATAGCCCGGTCATAGCTGTTCCCACAAGCATTGGCTACGGTGTAAGCCTTGGTGGTTTGACAGCCCTTTTTGCCATGTTGAACAGCTGTAGCTCAAATGTCGCGGTTGTGAACATAGATAACGGATTTGGCGCTGGATACATGGCCTCTATTATAAACAGAATCTAACTCGAAAGGTAACTTCTCAGTAAATTCTGGAGTATTAATCAGATCTTTTGCATTTTATCACAAGATGGACTCCATTAATTTATTGAGAAGTTACCCAGAAAGGAATTAAATACGTGAGCACAGACGAGAAGTTCTGGATAGGATTTGGCGATATTCACGAAGATCTTTCACTACTGGGCGAGATTCCCAATCTCTCCGCTGCAGACGGTGTGATAATCAGCGGGGACATTACCAACAGAGGCGATACTCGGAGGGCAAGTGAGCTGCTGGATGAGGTGTTTAGAATAAATTCCAATATCTACGCTCAGATTGGTAATATGGATCAGCCCGAAGTAACTTCATATCTGGACGAAAAGGATTGGAATATCCACGCGAGGGGGAAACTACTTGCTGAAGATATTGGTATTATGGGTGTTGGATATTCCACTCCAACACCTTTTATGACACCTTCGGAAGTATCCGATGACAAGCTGGCACAATGGCTGAACGAAGGTTATGAACAGGTGAAACATCTGATGAAACTGATTCTGGTTGCCCATGACCCGCCCTTTGGATCAAAAGCTGCCCAGCTGCCTTCCGGGGAAAACGTGGGCAACAGATCGGTACTGGAATTTATCCAGCGGGTTCAGCCTGATATCTGTCTCACCGGCCACATCCACGAGGCAGAGTCAGAGGATTTTATCGGCAGGACAAAGATATTAAACCCAGGGATGTTATGCATGGGCGGCTATGTCCTTATCAGACTTCAGGAGGGCAAATTAGCAGCGGATCTCAGGTATATATGATGAGACCTTTGCAAAACGCCCCCTATTTCCCAATTTCTGTGTCAGGCTCAACATTTTGCACGCAGTGAAGCTTTAGCTTTATCCTCAAAATACTCAATGTATTCCTGCGGTTAAAATTATCGACTTCCCCTCCGGGGCGTAGGTCCCACGGGCCGGAGGCTTGAACTTGAAAAAAATTGAGCATTTTTCAAAGGTCTCATGATTTGACCTAAAAAAGATAATCATGCAAACACGAAATATGGGAAGCACAAATAAAATTTTTTGTATCTTCGTATTTTCGTGCTTTCATAATAAATTTTACTGCTTATAACCGATGGTCCTTAAAAATTCCTTTCGATGCTGAATATCTGTTTCGGTTTCAATTCCCTTTGAGATAAACCCGTCAACAACGCCAACAATTCCTCGCCCAAGCTCTGTTTCCACAATAAGAACCTCAACAGGATTTGCCGTTGCACAGAAGATGCGACATACCTCAGGAACGTTTTTTACGGAATTTAAGACATTGACGGGGAACATGTCTTTCATAAAAAGTACGAAGCTATGACCGGCAGCAAGATTGAAGGCATTTTTCTTCGCCAATTCTACCAGGTCTTCGTCTGTGCCGGTGCATCGCACGAGGCATGGCCCTGATGCCTCACAAAATGCCAGACCGAATTTCGCTCCCGGCACGGCATTGACCATCGCCTCATAGATATCCTCAACCGTCTTGATAAAGTGAGAATGTCCTAAGATCATATTCATCTCTTCCGGTTTTTCAATTTTGATAATTTTGAAGTCCATATAATCCTCCGTTGATAGATCATAGATAAAGTCATCATATTATTTTAGCTTTATTATACAACGTGATCAAAAATCATTCAGGTGATCCGGTTTTTAAGCGGGTCGCCGTCTGAGTGTATTGGTGAGCGTTGGGAAAGAACAGGAAATTGACTTCGTGATAGCCTGTTAACCCGGCAAAGACCATTTTCCTCTTAAAGTCGGCTTCTCCAGTGATTTTTCAAGCTGCTCTAGGAAACGGATTCTTGGGATTTCTCTTGCTCCGAAACGTATCAGATGATCGGTTGTAACCTGGCAGTCTATCATATCAAAAGATAGGTCATTAAGATATTCCACCAGCCTGACCAGGGCCACATTTGAAGCATTGCTGAAATGCGCAAACATCGATTCCCCGAAAAAACATCTCCCCAGAGAAACACCATATAAACCACCGACCAACTTATTATTGTACCAGGCTTCCACCGAGTGTGCAAAACCAGATTCATGGAGCTTGCAGTAGGCATCAATCATATCCTTAACGAGCCAGGTTCCCTCATTATTCTGCAATCGTGTCTGTGCGCACTGGTTTATCACCTGATCAAAAGCCGAGTCCATGGTTAAATGGAACATGTTTTTCTTGATGATTTTCCTTAAGGTTCTTGAAACCCTTACATCCCTGGGGTACAGCACGAGACGAGGGTCTGGAGACCACCAAATGATCGGTTCATTATCTGAAAACCATGGGAAAATGCCCATGCTGTAGGCCAGCAGAAGACGCTTCTGACTTAAATCGCCGCCTACAGCCAGCAAACCGTCTCTGGGGGCAAGGCGGGGCGGAGGAAAAGCTATTTTATCGGATAAGAGAAAAACCGGCATGGGTGCTGGATGATGATATAAAACATCAAGAGACCGGTACTAAAGACCCGGTATAATCAAAGGCCAACTCGTCGTTCTCAACATCAATAAAAACCTCGCCGCCTTTTTCAAGCCGCCCAAACAGAATTTCATCTGCAAGTATATCCTTGATTTCCGTCTGCATCAATCGGATCAGCGGTCTGGCGCCGTAGCGTGGATCATGTCCATTTATAGCCAGCCATGTTCGCGTCCCAGAAGAAAAACTGATGGACACCTTTTTAAGAGAAAGCTGCTCTTTAAACTCGTTCATGAACTTGTCAACCACCTTTTCCATGATCTCCTCGGTAAGCGCATTAAAGTGAATGATACCATCAAGACGGTTTCTGAATTCAGGGCTGAAATACTGTTCAACAGCCTTTTTCCCTTTGTTTTCGGTATCATACATATTATCACCGAATCCGATTGTCTGGGAGCTCATCTCCCTTGTGCCTGCATTTGAGGTCATCATAATGATTACGTTTCTGAAATCAGCCTTTTTGCCATTGTTGTCTGTCAGGGTGGCATGATCAAAAACCTGCAGTAAAATGTTAAACATATCTGGATGCGCTTTTTCTATTTCATCAAACAACAGGACGCTGTGTGGATGTTTGCGGATACCGTCGGTTAAAAGCCCTCCCTGATCAAAGCCGATATAACCCGGAGGTGCCCCGATGAGCCGGGCCACAGCATGTTTTTCCATGTATTCGCTCATATCAAACCGTAAAAATTGGACGCCGAGAATCTTCGAAACCTGTAAGGACACCTCTGTCTTTCCAACACCGGTTGGGCCGGCAAACAAGAATGATCCAATCGGTTTTTCGGGTGATCCAAGACCGGCGCGAGATCGCTTGATAGAGGTGACAAGGGATTTTATGGCATCGTCCTGTCCAAAAACTACCTGTTTGATTTTTTCGTCAAGAGTCCCCAATTTTAATTTGTCGGGTGTTGATACGCTGATGGTCGGTATCCTGGCAATCTTTGCCACGATTTTTTCAATATCTTTGGGGTGGATCTTCTTTCTGCTGGGAGAACCCGAAAGTCTAATAAATGCCCCGGCCTCGTCGATTACATCTATGGCCTTGTCCGGCAAATATCGATCATTGATATATTTGGCAGAGAGTTCGGCAGCGGCTTTAAGTGACTGATCAGTATAAACAATGCCGTGGTGGTCCTCATAACGTGACCGGAGTCCCTTTAAAATTTGAACGGTTTCTTTAACGGGAGGTTCTAGAACCTCGATCTTCTCAAAACGGCGTGAGAATGCACGGTCCTTTTCAAAAAAATTCTTGAATTCTTCATATGTGGTTGAACCCATACACCGCAGATCACCTGTTTCCAGAGCCGGTTTCAAGATATTTGATGCATCCATTGATCCTCTGTTGGTAGCCCCGGCTCCTACCATCGTATGGATCTCATCAATAAACAGGATAGCATCCTTTTTCTTTTTCAAAGCAGTTATTACCCCTTTTAAACGCTGCTCAAAATCACCACGGAATTTTGTACCGGCCAGCAAACCCCCGAGATCAAGGGAATATATTCGAACGTTTTTAAGCAAGTCAGGAACAGATCCCTCATTTATTTTAAGCGCCAGCCCTTCAGCCAGTGCGGTTTTTCCAACTCCCGGATCTCCGACAAAGACAGGATTATTCTTGCGTCTTCGGCAAAGCACCTGAATAATTCGCTCCATCTCAAGTTCACGACCGATTAGCGGGTCCAACTTTCCCTGGGCCGCACTTTTAACAAGATCAATGGTGAAAGCCTCAAGGGGACTGGTTTTTTTCTTTTTATCCACCTTGTCTGTTTTCACAAATCCGCCTGATCCATCTATATAAGGCGTCTTGGAAACATCATGGGAGATGTAGTTTAAAACATCTATACGGGTGATACCTTCTGCACTCAGAAAATATTCAGCATGCGAATCCTTTTCTTGAAAAATAGATGCAAGTATATCACATACACCGACTTCATGTTTTTCGGCAGAACGGACATGATTAATTGCCCTTTGTATCACCCTCTGAAAACCTATGGTCTGCTGGAGCACATATTCATCTTCTTCGGGAATTTGATCCATCCGATCGTTTAAAAAAGACTCAAGGGCATTTTTAAGGTTCTCAATACTGCCGCCGCATTTCTCAATTATTTCAGCGCCTTCATTGTCGTGTGAAATGGCAAAAAGCAAGTGCTCGATACTGACATATTCATGACGTCTTTTTTTGGCTTCTCTAATTGCAAAGCCGAGTGTTTCGCTGAGTTCTTTGCTGATCATGGCCTATTCTTTCTCCATGGTACATTTAAGAGGAAATCCATTTTCTCGGGCTAAAACATGGACTATGTTTACCTTGGTTTCAGAAACTTCATATGTATAAACACCGCAAATCCCAATTCCTTTACGGTGTACATTCAACATAATCTCCACTGCTTCCTCGGGTGATTTGTTAAAGACAATTGTCAGGATTTCAACAACAAACTCCATGGTTGTATAGTCGTCATTGTGGAGCAGCACCCTGAACATGGAAGGTTCACGAACCTCATCCTTGGATTCGGAAGTTACTTCTTCTTCAACTTCGGGGCTATATTCGTTCATTGGTAACAGTTTATTTATTTTAAACAAATCGATTTCAAACGAGCTTCAGATATGATTAAATTTTGTGCTGGAAACTGTTTGAGTAGGTTATGGATCGTTATGAAAGAACCATAATCGATTTGATCTAAAGATGAAACATCCTCTTAAAGCAAAAACCTTTATTAATAGTCCGGGAGGATTCTTTCATTACGAGCCGTTATCCACGAGTTTTATCCGCCTTTGGCGTGATTTTTCAGTAAAAATTTAATCATACCTGAAGCGGTAATATTTTCAAAAAGCTAAATTAATACTTTTTTTGATTTTTGGCGATGCCATCAAATTAATAATAAATTATAATCATTAATAACCAATTTTGTAAAGAGCCCGAACCGAAAAAAACTTCCCCTCTCAAACTATTTTCCACAACACTTCTTATACTTCTTTCCGCTTCCGCAGGGGCAAGGCGCATTCCGGCCAACTTTTTTCTGGCTTCGCTTGACCGGCTTTTTCTTTTGAGGTTCATCTCCACCGGAAAAAAACATTTTCTGTTCCTTTGGCAGCCTTAGATCGTCAATCCTTTTTGGCTCAGATATCTGAATTCTAAACAGAATTCCAAGAGTCTCTTCCTTGACCCTGGAAATCATATCCTGAAACAGGTCAAATCCTTCTTTTTTATACACTATTAGAGGATCCTGCTGGGCGTAGCCCCTGAGACCGATTCCTTCTTTCAAGTGATCCATACTCAAGAGATGGTCTTTCCAAAGGTTGTCCACGGTCTGCAACATTACAATGCGTTCCAGACCCCTGAAATCTTCTGTTCCTATGGCAGCCTCTTTTTCGTCATAAACACTGATACAGGTTTCATAAATCAACTGGGCCAGCCCGTCCCGGGTCAGTCCGTCAATTGTATCATCGTCAATGTCGCCCAGGCGGAAATTAAACTGTTTAAACACTGCTTTATTCAATCCCTTCCAGTCCCATTCTTCAGGAAGAGCCCTCTCCTCGGAAAAAAAATCAGCTATCTCCTCGGTTTTTTCGCGGATCATGTCTTCAACAGCAGGTCTTAAGCTTTTCCCAGTCATTGATTCCCTGCGCTGCTTATATATGACCTCCCTCTGCTGATTCATTACATCATCATACTCTAATAGCTGCTTTCGAATGTCAAAATTGTGTCCTTCGACCTTGCCCTGGGCACTTTCAATAGCCTTGCTTATCAGGTTATGTTCAATTGGCTCACCCTCTTCCATCCCCAGCTTTTCCATAATTCCGGTTATCCGTTCACCGCCGAATATCCGCAGAAGATCATCCTCTAAAGCAAGGTAAAAACGTGATGAACCGGGATCACCCTGTCTTCCTGAGCGGCCCCTGAGCTGGTTATCAATGCGCCTGCTTTCATGTCTTTCAGTGCCGATAATGTGAAGTCCTCCGAGTTTAGTTACGCCTTCTCCCAACACGATGTCGGTCCCTCGGCCGGCCATGTTTGTTGAAATCGTGACAGCTCCTCTCTGGCCTGCCAGAGCAATTATCTCGGCCTCCCCTTCATGGTTTTTTGCATTCAATACCGAATGTTTTATGCCTCTTTTTTTCAATTTTTTGGAAAAATTTTCTGAAACGTCAATTGAAATTGTTCCCACCAGAGCAGGCTGCCCTTTTTTATGAAGTTCGACGATTTCATCAATGACTGCGTCAAATTTCTCTCTCCTGGTTTTGTAAATTACATCCGGATTATCGGTTCGGATCATAGGTTTATTTGTGGGAATAACCAGCACGTCAAGTCCATATATCTTTTTGAATTCAGCGGCTTCCGTATCGGCTGTACCGGTCATGCCTGCAAGTTTATTGTACATTCTAAAGTAGTTTTGAAAGGTAATCGTGGCCAGGGTCTGGTTTTCGTTTTCAATCTTGACATTTTCTTTGGCTTCAAGTGCCTGGTGCAAACCTTCACTGTAACGACGGCCGGGCATCAAACGGCCTGTAAATTCATCTACGATGATAACCTCTCCGTTTTTGACAATATAGTCGACATCGCGTTTGAAGAGGGTATAGGCTTTAAGGGCCTGGTTAATATGATGCAGAAGTTCAATATGTTTTGGATCGTACAGGTTATCGACCTTGAGTATTTTTTCCGACTTTGCAATCCCTTCCTCGGTCAGAACTGCTGATCGTGCCTTTTCATCCAGTGTATAATCCTGCTCAAGGACAAAGCGTGGAATTATACCGTTGGCCAGATGGTATAGATCCGTCGATTTTTCGGCCGGACCGGATATAATCAGCGGGGTTCTGGCCTCGTCAATCAAGATACTGTCAACCTCATCAACGATGGCAAAATTGAGATCACCCTGGACAATGTCATCTTTGCCAAACTTCATATTGTCCCTCAAGTAATCAAAGCCGAACTCGTTATTTGTACCGTAAGTGATATCTGCACTGTATGCCGCATCGCGTTCGTCTTCATTTAGACCGTGCAAAATGCAGCCGACTGAAAGGCCGAGAAAATTATAAATATGACCCATCCATTCTGTATCGCGCTTGGCCAGATAATCGTTTACCGTAATAATATGTACGCCTCTGTTTGAAAGGGCGTTCAGATAGGCCGGCAAGGTGGCTGCCAGGGTTTTGCCTTCTCCGGTCTTCATTTCAGCTATCTTCCCCTGATGCAGAGCGACTCCGCCGATAAGCTGAGCATCAAAATGCCTCATGTCGAGGGTACGCACCGAGGCCTCTCTTACTGTGGCAAAAGCTTCCGGAAGAATATCATCAATGGATTCACCGTTATTCAAACGCTCTTTGAACAACCCCGTCTGGGTTTTTAGCTGCTCATCGCTCATAGCCTGCATTTGTGGTTCAAAGGCATTGACCTTTTCAACGAAAGGTTTAATCTTATTTAATTCCCGTTCGTTTTTACTACCAATAACTTTTGTCAAAATATTTGCGATCATAAAGAAAATATTCCTTTTGTCAAAATCAACCGGAGCGGTCGTTAATATAACTCAACGACACCAGAATTAATTCAGTAAAACAACTATACCATTAATTAATAGATTTTGCAAAAATCTGTTTTGATTATTGTTAAGTTTTTTTTTGTGGAGATCTTCGTGTTTAAAGGTAGATTCTCACGTTGCACGAACAGAATTTTACTTTGTCGTAGGTTTAGCAGCGATTTTTGAATACATTAAAATTGGGGAACAAAAAAGAAAGGAAGAATTGTAGAAAACTCAGAAACAATCAAACAATTTAGTTCAGGATGTATTTTTTAGGATTAACCGGAACCCCGTTTAGGAGTACTGAATAATGGACATGAGGGCCGGTGCTTCGTCCTGAAACACCTACCAGTGCAATGGTATCCCCCCTCTTTACCTTTTCACCGCGTTTTTTTAATGCCTCCTTTACGTGCCCATAATGGGTAACTATTCCATGGCCGTGATCAATAACAATAAGATTACCCAAATAACCCTGGTTACCGGCAAACGTCACAGTTCCATCCGCAGTAGCTATAATTGGTGTCGCAAGGCGGGTGGCAATATCCAACGCTTTATGGAATTCGCGAAGACCGGTAAACGGGGATATGCGATATCCGAATTCAGAAGTTATCCACCCCTTTGTGGGACTGATTGCAGGTGTAGAGGACAAAAGATTGCGTTGGTCTTCAAGAAATTTTAAAAGGGATTCAAACCCTTTTTGCTGATTGATTGTTGCCAGGTCAATTTGCTGGGTCTGCGCGTGCATTTCGCGCATTAGGCTGTTATATTTTTTCGTAAGCGGAACTTGTGAGTCAAGATCTTCAGGGATTGAGCCGCCGATACCAAAAAGACTGTCTTTATCAGAGGGTTTTTCAATATTTGCAATAACTCGTATCTTATTTTCAAAATTGTTCAATTCCACTAGATTTGACTTTAAGTTATTGACCTCCTCCGCAAACTTTTGAATCTGCTTCCGCTGGCTGATTATCTCTTCAGATTGTTTGGCAATATTAAGCTCAAGATCTTGTTTGGTCAATGAATAATAATTGTAAAAAACAAAGGCCGTCAATATCAAAACAGCAACAAAACAGAGGCTGATAAAGCGAAAAATAGCCTTGGAGACGGTTATATTTTTCACTGGGGAGCCGACATTATCTAAAACAATAAAGGAGATTTTCTTGCGCATAATAAAAACCTCATCAAAAGTTAAGATCTTTGCTCAAGTTGTATTTCTTCAATAATTGCCATAAAATACGATTGATTTCAATATGTTATAGGGCCACGAAGACAGAAATCTTAAAATTTTTATCATGGTTAAAATATAATGTCAATGATTTAAGTTGTTTTTTTGTTTTTTTTTTGCAGGCAAGGCCTTAAGTTAATTGCTATGATTACAAGCGTGTAAAAAGTATAACGGGGGGACATAGACTTACCCCCGGTATACTGTTTGATCTAAAATCCCAATTTTTTGGTTAAAAATTCGAAATCCTAATCACGAAATCCGAAACAATGATAAAAATAGAAATGCCCCAATGACAAAAACATTGGATTTCCAATCTGTTAGTTTAGAATATTTTGTCATTTGATATTCGAATTTTACCCGAACATTACTTTTCGTTCAGGCGCTAGTTAGGCAATTCCCAATTTTGATTTAAGAGCTTTCAGTGTGTTTTTCATCAGCATAGTGATGGTCATTGGACCGACACCACCAGGTACAGGGGTAATATAGCCTGCAACTTCTTTGGCAGCTTCAAAGTCAACATCACCCTTTAAGATCGCAATCTTTTTGCCTGTTTTTTCACTGATCTTTTCACCGACCCTGTTAACACCGACGTCAATTACGCATGCACCAGGTTTTATCCATTCAGGCTTAACTAGATCCGGAACACCAGCGGCAACGATCAGGATGTCAGCGCGCTTACAATGTGCTGCCAGATCTTTTGTACGTGTATGGACAATGGTTACCGTTGCGTTGGCTCCTGCTCCCTTCTGGAGCATCATGTTGGCTATGGGTTTCCCAACGATATTTGAGCGACCGACAACCACCACCTCGGCACCGCTTGTTTCAACACCGGAACGTACAATCAGTTCCTGTATGCCTGCAGGTGTACATGGAGGAAACTTGACTTCATCACCGCCTATCATTAAACGCCCCACATTAACGGGATGAAATCCATCCACATCCTTGTCAGGATCGATTGCATTTAATACTTTTTTGTCATCAACATGCTTTGGGAGAGGTAGTTGAACAAGGATGCCGTTAATGGAATCATCGTTGTTGTATTTCTCAACAAGGCCCAGAAGATCCGCCTCGGATAGATCCGGCGTCTGGCTGTCCTGTATTTCATGGAAACCGAGCTTCTGAGCGGTTTTAATTTTTGCAGTTACATATGAAAT
>JAZFVY010000033.1:0-3162 GCA_036447975.1 Desulfobacterales bacterium | reverse complement strand
AAAATCAGCGGAGCGACACGCGGCGCAAGCGCCTGCGCTGCGCGAGCGACTCCATAACTTTAGGCACTTTAGATCACTTTACACTTTTAACTTATATTGCTTTAAGTAAAACAGCCCCTTCCATGGGTTATATCAAAGCCGGGTCCTCTGGGCCCGGATTTTTTACTGTCTGACCGAAAACCTTGATTTTCGGTTAAGCATTACTTACCGTTTCACCGGTTGATTGATTAAATTGTTCAGTTCCTTTTAAAAAATTTCTGAGAAGCCGTTTTCCGACACGAGTCATAATAGATTCCGGATGAAATTGAATCCCTTCTGTTGGATGATTTCGATGCCGGATTCCCATAATTTCACCATCATCTGATTCTGAGCTTATTTCCAGGCATTCGGGAAAATTTTCCCTGGAGACGGCCAGTGAATGATACCGCATTGCCTCAAATGGTTTGCTGATTCCCTGATATAGCATTTTCCCATCAGAGTGAATCATGGAAGTTTTTCCGTGCATGAGTCGTTTGGCTGAGACCACTTTTCCACCAAATGCAGCGCCAATGGCTTGATGGCCGAGGCACACACCGAGGATTGGAACCTTTCCGGAAAATTGTTTCACAACAGGAAGGGAAATTCCTGCTGATTCCGGCCGGCCGGGTCCGGGTGATATGACGATGCCCGTAGGGTCCCAGGAAACAAGATCTGAAATGGAGGCAGCATCATTCCGGATGACCTTGACAGAAGTACCGATTTGCTCCAGATATTGCACAAGGTTGTAAGTAAATGAATCATAGTTGTCTATCATTATGATCATCGTTCATTCTCCTTTTTGCAATACTTTTTTTGCACAAGCTGAAGTGCTTTTTGCATTGCCATCGCTTTGTTCACAGTCTCAATACGTTCAAGTTCCGGGTCGGAATCGGCAACTATTCCGGCTCCTGCCTGAACCGTAAGCTGTCCATCTTCAATACAGGCTGTCCGTATGGTAATGGCCATGTCCATATTTCCGTGGAAGGAAATATAACCTACTGCGCCTCCATAAGGACCCCTGGGTTTGTTTTCGAGCTCGGCGATAATCTCCATGGCCCTAACTTTAGGAGCACCGGATAAAGTTCCGGCAGGAAAGGTGGCCCGAAGCAGATCCCAGGCGTCGAGGTCGGGTTTAAGGTCACAGCAGATGTTGGATACCAGATGCATGACATGAGAATAACGTTCAACTATCATTAGATCCGTTACCTGGACTGAACCCACCTCTGCTACGCGTCCCAAATCATTACGTCCCAAATCAACCAGCATAAGGTGTTCCGCCCGTTCTTTTTCATCTTGCAGAAGCTCATTGGCGAGAGATCTGTCTTCCTGTTCGTTCTTTCCTCTGGGGCGTGTGCCTGCAATTGGGCGGAGGGTGGCCACCCCGTTTTCAAGCCGCACCATTGTTTCTGGAGATGAGCCTATGAGGGTTACCTCATCGAGACTAAGAAAATAAAGATAGGGAGAGGGATTGATGAATCGCTGTGCCCTGTAAAGCGACCAGGGATCGGGCGGGGTCGCACAGACGAAAGGCTTGGAGATGACGGTTTGGATGACATCGCCGGCCCGAATATATTCCTTTATCTTACGTACAAGAGACCGGAAAGTGTCGTCTTCCCACGGCGCTTTCAGCATAAATTCGGTATGATTTGGATGTTCATCCTTTTCGGATAAAGGCAGTTCCATTTCCCACAGCAAAGATTCGATGCGTGAGGTTGCCGAATGAAAAGCTTGATCAGGATCCTGCTCCGTGTCAAGGAAGGAAATTACAACCCCAAGTAGCGTATGCCGTATATTGTCAAAGATAAGGAGTTCATCGGGTATGATGAAATGCGCAAGCGGTTTGTTTTCAGGCAATAGATTGGGTATAGATTCAAAAAAGGAAACCATTTCATAAGTTAAATACCCGACCATCCCCCCCCAGAACCTTGGAAGTCCTGATAATTGAGCGGGGCGGTACTTGTTCATTAAATCTCTGAGTATGGTAAGCGGGTCCCCGTTATGGGGGATCTTTTTAAGGGAATTGTTTTCAAGGATTTCCAAAAATTGGGGATATACCCGGATATGACAGCGGGCAGAGACGCCCAGAAAGCTGTATCTCCCCCACCTTTCGCCGCCTTCAACAGACTCGAAGAGAAAGGCAGCCCCCTTGTTTTTATATATTTTTTTTAAGAGGGACACCGGAGTTTTTGTATCTGCAAGGATTTCAACGCAAACCGGAATCACATTGCTTTGCTTCGCCAGACTGCGGAATTGATTAATGTCCGGAAATTCATTTATCAGCATGGTCATTTCCTTTATAGTACATTGTTTTTATGAGTGAAGGTTGATGGCTTCGTAAAAAGTCCAACTGCTGCGTTGCGCTTCTTTTCGTTGTCATTGCGGCGTACGCTAAGTACGCCTCATGACACAAAATTCGCGCGTCTTGAATTTGGAGCTTTTTACTTTGCCATCGCAATTTTGACTTTTTACGAAATCGTTAAGGTTGATGGTTTCGTATTCATCACTTTCATCAGGAAAGTGATGAAAGAAAAAGATCCAATAAATCATGTAAATCCTGTCAATAGATGCCACAAAAAAAGAGCCGCGGAGATTTCCACGGCCTTTTGAAACCAAAAAAAGGACCGTGGGTTTCGGGTTGCTCACGGTCCTTTAAGTTTTTCCTAATTATAAATAAGGCTGATTAAGTCCATGAGGCAAATCCCTTGGGAGTTTGCCACCACCAGCAATTTAAATCGATATCTATTATTATTGGATTTTGGATGTTAATGTCCTTCATGTTTACCACCAAGTTTTTAAGAAACGTACCTGTATTTATTAATGTTTGTCAAGTTTTTTTTTAATCGGAAAAAGTTGAAATAATAATGGATATAATAATGTCTTGACAAGTCAGAACAGGTTCCGGTAGCTTTATAAAGATGAGACCTTTGCAAAACGCCCCCTTTTGCCCAATTTCTGTGTCAGACTCAAATTTTAATCCTCAAAATACTCCATGTATTCCTGTGGTTAAAATTTTCGCCTTCCTTTAACTTGAACAAAATTGAGCATTTTTCAAAGGTCTCAATATATAAAATTTGTAGCTTTTAAAGAATATAATAATGATGGAGCGTTTGAATATACGAATATACTATTGGTGCTGGTGGCGGA
>JAZFVY010000032.1:0-5147 GCA_036447975.1 Desulfobacterales bacterium | reverse complement strand
TCAATCAACCCAGCCGCGTTTTTAAATTGCTGTATTGAGCCTTTTGCTTTTCAGAGGTTGTTCTTTGTTGCTTTACGCCCTCTCAGCGTAAAGCAACATAATTGAACCTCAGCGTTCTTTGCGTCTGCGGTGAGTGAATTATAATTATTGATCCTTTTAGGGGAGGTTATTGACTTCGTGATTTCGTGATAAGTTTGTATATATTATGGAAAATATTGCTTTTTACAAGATGAGCGGAAGCGGCAATGACTTTATCATTATTGACAACCGAAAAAGGATTGTCGATGAAGCGGGTTTAATGAATTTCGTTGCAAGTGTGTGCCGCAGAAAAATGTCTGTGGGCGCTGACGGATTAATACTTATTGAGAACGCTGATGCTGTTGATTTCAAGTGGCGGTTTTTTAATTCTGACGGGAGCGTTGCCGAGATGTGCGGAAACGGCGCCAGGTGTGCCGCCCGCTTTGCACATATAAAAGGAATTGCAGGGACTGAAATGTCCTTTGAAACCGAAGCAGGTATCATTCATGCCAAGGTTGCCAAGAACCAGGTAAAGATAAAAATGCCTGATCCGGCAGACCTCAAGACTGATTATGCCCTTGAACTGGAAAACAGCACACTTTCCGTCAGCAGTGTCAACACCGGTGTCCCACACGTGGTTGTAGAGGCGGACAATATCGACGATATCGAAGTCGTTAAACTGGGCAGGGAAATCCGATTCCATGACGTGTTTGATCCTGCCGGCACCAATGTAAATTTCGTATGCCTTCAAAATGACGATATCGTCGCTATCCGGACCTATGAGCGTGGCGTTGAGGATGAAACTTTAGCTTGTGGAACAGGTGCGATTGCCTGCGCTATTGTCATTTCTTATAAAAAGAAAATAAAATCTCCGGTCAAAGTAATGACCAGGAGCGGAGGATATCTTTACATCTATTATAAAGTAAAACAGGGCAGATTTTACGACATTTTCCTTGAAGGTGATGCCCGCATTATTTACAAGGCACAACTTTGGGAAGATGCCTGGAAAAGAAGCGAGAGGAAATAGAGTCTATGATCACAATTGAGAAATCCGACAGGTTAAACAGTTTACCACCTTATCTGTTCAAGGAGATTGACAGGCAAAAGGAAGAGGTCAGAAAACAGGGAGCTGATATTATCGATTTGGGTGTCGGAGATCCGGACATGCCGACACCGCCGCACATCATAGAAGCATTAAGTAAAGCCGCAATCGATCCGGCTAACCATAGATATCCGTCCTATTCGGGAATGGGCGATTTTAATGAGGCTGTTGCCCGCTGGTACAAGCGCAGGTTCAATGTGGATCTTGATTATGAAAATGAAGTTGTGACGCTAATCGGGTCCAAGGAAGGGATTGCACATATTCCCCTTGCTTTTATCAATACAGGTGACCTGGCCCTTGTGACCAGCCCTGGCTATCCGGTGTATCACATAGGTGTTCAGTTTGCCGGCGGACAGGCATATCTCATGGATCTGTTAAAAGAGAACGATTTCTTGCCAGATCTTAATGCCGTGCCTGAAGAGATTGCCGACAAGGCCAGGATGATGTTCATCAACTATCCCAATAACCCGACATCAGCGGTTGCAAACAGGTCTTTTTTTCAAGAGGTTGTCACCTTTGCCGAATCGCATAATATCATTGTCTGTCATGATGCTGCATATACTGAGATGGCCTTTGATGGGTACAGGCCCATAAGCTTTCTTGAAGTAGAGGGTGCTAAGGCGGTAGGAATTGAGTTCCATTCACTTTCAAAGACATACAATATGACAGGCTGGCGCATTGGATTTGCGGTGGGGAGGAAAGAGATAATACAGGCCTTGGGTCAGATAAAGAGTAATATCGATTCCGGGGCGTTCCAGGCGGTACAGGTTGCAGGCATAGCCGCCTTGGAGGAGAATCAGGATTGTGTCGATAACATAAACAAGGTTTATACAGAACGCCGTGATATTCTCGTTGATGGACTGGTTGAGCTGGGGCTTTCTGTTGAGAAGCCTCGTGCAACTTTCTATGTCTGGATTGAGGCGCCCAAAGGATATAATTCAGCAGAATTTACGAGTCATCTTTTGTCAAAAGGAGGTATCGTAGTAACCCCGGGCAATGGATTCGGCGAAGCAGGAGAGGGTTACGTGCGAATGGCCTTGACTGTGGACAAGGAAAGATTAAAAGAGGCTGTTGAAAGGATTAAGTCCATCGGTTTCTAACCCGCTCGGATTCTATACAATAATGGAAAACCATACTGCATACATTGGTGCAGGATCTAACATCGGCAACAAACTTATAAACTGTCAAAAAGGTATTGACGACCTGACTAGATCCGGCAAAGCAGTTTTAAAGGCTCAGTCACGGATTTATAAAACCGATCCCGTCGATTACATGGATCAGGATTGGTTTGTAAATTTTGTGGTAAAGATTGAGACCTTTCTTGATCCTTTTCAGTTATTTAATGAACTTAAGTCCATTGAACGTAATGCCGGACGTGTTTATGGCCCTATAAGGTTTGGCCCCCGGATTCTCGATCTGGATATAATTTTATATGATGATTTGGTGACAAATTCATCCGAACTTATTATTCCTCATCCCAGAATGCACAAAAGACGTTTTGTATTAAGACCTATTTGTGATATAGATCCGAAGATTGTTCATCCTTTTTTAAAAAAGGATATGCAATATCTATTAGATATTCTGGAAGAGAATGAACAAAGTATTGTTGAGTACATATGCGATTAATATTTTTATTGGTGCTTATATACCTTTGTTACAGGGTTGTGAAATCCTGGATGATTCCAGACAAATCGCCGCAAAAAACGATGTTTGGCAAAACAGTCGGTGAGATTGAAGATGATCTGGTTAAAGACCCATTTTGTGAAGTATATTTTTCAAAAAGAGACGGTGTGCATCTGAAAGTCGATGGAGAAGATTTATATTTTTGCAGTCCAGAATGCAGGGATAAATTTATAGCATCGCATTCAAAAAGCTAAATTAATACTATCAAAGATACTACACAGGAGGTTAATTTTAGATGAAATTTTTTATAGATACTGCGAACATTGACGAAATTAAGGAAGCCAACAGCATGGGCATGGTTGATGGCGTTACAACCAATCCGAGCCTGATTGCTAAAGAAGGTCGAGATTTTGAAGAGATTATAAAAGATATTTGCGCAATAGTGGACGGTCCCATAAGCGCTGAGGTTATCAGTATCGATGCCGACGGTATGATCGAAGAGGCCCGACAACTGGCAAAGATCCACGAAAATATTGTCGTAAAGATTCCCATGACAGTGGACGGATTAAAGGCAACTCGCAGACTTGCGGAAGAGGGGATAAAAACAAATGTTACGCTGGTATTTTCGCCGCTCCAGGCCCTTATGGCGGCAAAAGCCGGGGCTACATTTGTAAGCCCCTTTATCGGCCGCCTTGATGACCTGTCCCAGGAAGGCCTTCTGCTGGTAGAGCAGATTGTGGAGATATACAGTAATTACGCATTTGAAACTGAGATCATCGTAGCCAGTATACGAAACCCGCTTCATGTTCTCGAATCGGCCTTAATGGGCGCCGATATTGCAACAATTCCCTTCGATGTTCTCGCAAAGCTGGCGGCCCACCCTATGACCGACAAGGGGCTAAAGGCCTTTCTTGACGACTGGGACAAGGCAAAAAAGTAAATATTTATGGTCTTGAAAAAGGCAAAGACTATGTTTTCGGGGGGACGAATAAAAAATATATTGAGTCATCCCAACAGCCTGACTATGTTTCGTATAGCTGCAGCGCCGGTAATTGTGATTCTGCTTTTGTTTCCGAACCGGCTTTGTACATTTGCAGCCGCGCTTATTTTCAGTGCGGCCGCCATAACCGATTTTCTGGACGGATTTCTTGCAAGGCAAAAAGGGCTGGAATCCGATTTCGGAAAGATGATGGATCCTATTGCGGACAAGCTCCTGGTTTCTTCTTCTTTTATTATGTTGGCTTCTCTGGGATGGGTTCCGGCCTGGATTGTTTGCATTATTATAGGCAGAGAGATTGCCATAACCGGTTTGCGAAATATTATTGCTTTACAGGGGAAAGATGTTTCCGCATCCAGCCTTGGAAAATACAAGACCGGCTTTCAGATCGCTACCATCATCCCACTTTTATTTCACTATGAATACTTCACAATAGATTTTCATGCAATCGGGACCGTATTTCTATGGGCAGCCCTGGTATTGACGGTATGGTCAGGTGTAGACTATTTTATTAGGTTCAGAAATCTATTTCAGACGTAATTTTTTTTTGTTGACAAAATCGTAATAAATATTTTAAAAACTAAAAACATTGAGCGGGAATAACTCAGTGGTAGAGTGCGACCTTGCCAAGGTCGAAGTCGCGGGTTCAAATCCCGTTTCCCGCTCCATTTTTTTTTGGGCGGCATAGCCAAGTGGTAAGGCAGCGGTCTGCAAAACCGCTATTCACCAGTTCGAATCTGGTTGCCGCCTCCAGTGATAACAAGGGGTTATGGTTCATGCTGTAACCTCTTTTTTCGTTTCTGCTACCATTTTGCTACCATCTTGTTTAAAAATGGCATCTCCAAGCCTGCTTGCAGCCTCTTTATTCACATCCTTTATTAAGTGACCATATGTATCCATAGTTATTTTGATTGAAGCATGCCCCATCTGATTTTGGATATATTTGATATTTTCCCCCTGGTCTATTAAAAGGCTTGCATAGATATGTCGTAGGTCATGGAAACGGATTTTATTGAGTTTTGCCTTTTTCAAAGCAGGTAAAAACTTTCTATTATACATATTTAATGATGACATTGGTTTACAGCTTTCGTTCGGGAATACGAGGCCAAGGTCACTGGAAGGGCATGCAATCTTCCACTCTTTTAACTGTTTCATCATCTGTGGAGGAACATCAACTCGACGTTTTGATTTTTTGGTTTTGGGGTCATAAAACCGGAAGTGGTTATATGTGCGGTTAACATGAATTTGGTTGTTGAACCAATCGATATCCGTCCATTTCAGTCCCAACAATTCACCTTGTCTCAAACCAGTAGTAACGGCTAACATAAATAAAGTTTTGTGTTTAAGATCCGGCGAAGCATCTAATAGAGATAAGATTTCAGACGGCGTTAAAATACTCAGCTCTTT
>JAZFVY010000031.1:0-2382 GCA_036447975.1 Desulfobacterales bacterium | reverse complement strand
GCGCACTTCAAAATGCAGGCTTGGACCGATCATGGAACCTGAATCGCCAACTGTGGCAACAACTTCACCCATTTCAACCGTATCTCCTTTTGACATAAAGAGTTCTTCAGCATGGGCATAGACGGTGTAGTAATTATCCCCATGGTTGATGATGATCATGTTGCCGTAGCCCTTAAACCAGTCTGCATAAATTATCTGGCCATCACAAACAGTGCGGATGGGTTCGCCTCTGTCGGCTTTTATCTCGATGCCGCTCCTGAAATTAACCACATTGAACTTGGTATTTTGATATGGCCCATAAAAGGATACTATTTTACCTTTAGCAGGCATATTAAGCAATCCTTTTAAGGAGGCAAACAAACTTTTTTGTGAGATATTTATCCGTTTGGTCGGATCAGATGCCGAGCTTAAAGATTTTACAGCCTGATCCAAATCATTCGCCGCCTGCTTTAAGTATTCAAGAACCGCCATTTCCAGAGATTTTTTGTTACGAATATCATCAAGAAGTTCTGCGCGTTTTGCTCTTTCTTGAGAATTTATTGCAATCTGTTTTTGTAATTTTGCTTCTATAGATAGCTTTTCCATTTTTTGGTCATTCAGCCTGACCAACAGTTGCTGAAGCTTAGCCTTGTCTTCCAAAAGGTTTCGCCGGATATTTTCGTCATAAGCCAGAATCCGTTCCATGGCCTTTTTGTCTTGCATAAGTTCGTATATTGATTGAGTAGCGGCCAGAATATTTATTCTGCCCAGCCAATTCATCTTATAAAGAGCAACCAGGCGTTTGGATGCATAGTCTTCACCGGCATTAATCCTTCTCATTAGGTCTTTGGATGCATTTGTGGTTTCGGTTATTTTTTTCTCAAGGGCCATAAGTTCGAATTTGAAGACCGAGCTGCGTTTTCTGACTTTGTTGAGCACCAGGTCGATATCGTTTAAACTACTGGCAATTGAAGCTTCCTCCCTGGTAGAGGTCAATACATCGGCCTTGCCCTTTTCTATTTTCTTGCCGATATTTTCTGCTTCTTTCTTGAACTGTTCAATGTCCTTATTCAAGTCCCCCGTTATTTTCTTTTCCGTTATGGCGTCAACAGATATGATTCGCACATACTCTTCTCGATCCCGAATATAACCGACCTGATCCTCATGTTCAATTCTAAGCCATCCGTCGAGGTGCTCTATAATTCTAACCTTTGTTCCTTTTTTGAGCATCTTCAAAGGAGTATTCATCATTTTCGGTTCGGGCCGCAGATTAAGATTATTTTTTGTGATAACCCCGATTTCGTAAGATTGTGCACCGAAAACCCCGGCAGGCGGCAACATCAAAATGATACCGGCCAACACAAATATTTTTATTTTAAGAACTGTTTGAGAGAAAGATAACATCCCATCCATCCTACAAAAATGCTGCAAAGTATTATACCACAGAAAACCTTTGGGGGTAGAAACCTGATAGTAGAAAAACCAAAAGACAAATCAAGTTCGACATTATATGATATAAACATAAAACCGACAAATAGTGCAATCAAACCGATAATTCCGCCAAGTGCTCCCTGTATAATGCCCTCGATGTAGAAAGGAGCCTTTATGAATCTGTCGGTAGCGCCTACCAGACGCATGATTACAACCTCTTCGCGCCGTGAATAGAGTACCAGTCGGATCGTATTGGACACGATAAATACGACGGCCATAAAGAAAAGACCTCCCATTGCATACCCTGTTATTTTTAAAAGGTTGAATATATTCATAAATCGCCCAAGCCATTTCTGGCCATACTCTACCTCGTCTATCTGAGGGAGTGATTCAAGTCGAGTGGCCAGCTTCTCGATTATATCCTCGCTTAGTGAAGATGTTGTCGCACGGATTTCAAAAGCATCGGGAAGCGGATTTTCTTTCAGATCCTCAATCAAAGAGGACTGCCGTTTCATCTGTTTTTTTAGGCGCATCAGGGCTTTATCTTTTGATATGAACCCGGCATCATGGACGCCGCTCATACCCTCTATTTTTACTTTTAATTCCAAAATCTTTTCTTCAGGAATACCCGGTTTAAGATACGCCATAATTCTAATGCCCTTTTTCCAGTGGCCTATTATATTGTTTACATTTACAAAAAAAAGAGCAAACGCGCTGACAATAAGGATGGAAATGGCAATTGTAATGATGGTGATTGCATTCAGAAATCTGTTGTCCAGAATATCCTGTATGGCCCGTTTATAATAGAGAATCATCAAAACCGCTTTCGGATGTAGTTGTTTTTTGGAGACAGCCCTCTTTAAGATGGATTACCCGACCGCCTGTTTTGCGTGTTTTACGGATAAGCTCCTTGTCGTGGGTTGCAATAACAACCGTTGCACCACGGGTATGAAACCTTTTAAGAAGATCAAG
>JAZFVY010000030.1:0-2779 GCA_036447975.1 Desulfobacterales bacterium | reverse complement strand
AGTATCATTGAATGACGCCCATTCACCGTTAATACTTGCAATGATTATACCAATGCGATGAATGAGTGGATAGATATTTAAAGCAAATAGTTAGACATTTAAAGATTATTTGCTATTAATCATTTATTAAAGGATTTGGATGGAATCACCAAGTCAGTTTGGTAATATCCCCAAGAAAAGGATTTTATACCTATAAAATTGTGCTGAAGATATCTTGTTCTTCGGCAGGCTTTGGAATCGGAGAAAAAAGAAGCTGGCCAGTGAGGTTCTATTTCAAAACCAGATGCTTCGCATGTGGTTACAATTTATTAAAATTACTTGACAAGCGATATAAAAATCTTAATTATAATTATTGAGGCCTCAGGAGCTTAATCCACTCTTAGGGCTTTCATCTAGTCCTCCCCTGGGGCTTAATGGCTCCAGGGGAATTTTTATTTATGGCTATGATCCATAGCTATGTAAACCAGGCAGATAATTTACCCCGAAATATGTAAAGAGAACAGCTGCAAAACCAATGATGGAAAGATAGGCGATGCGCTTGCCATGCCAGCCCCGCATCAACCGTGCGTGCAGCAGTGTCGCATAGATAAACCAGGTAATCAGGGACCAGGTTTCCTTGGGGTCCCAGCCCCAGTAACGACCCCAGGCTGAATTGGCCCAGACTGCTCCGGTTATTATGCCGGTGGTGAGAAATAAGAACCCAAACATCACCAATTGATGGTTCAGTTCGTCCAGAATGTTATGCTTCGGGAAATGCGCCAGCAGACGGCTTTCACCCCCTGTATCCCGCTGCTTGAAAAGATACATCCAGCTGATGCCAAACGCAATGGCAAAGGAAGCGTACCCGATAAAACAGGCTATCACATGGGCAATCAGCCAGTTGCTTTTTAGTGCCGGTAGCAGCGGTTGGATTTGATTGCTGATATTTGGAGACATTGAGGCATACGCCATTGCCAGGAAAGCCAGCGGTGTAGTAAATGCGCCGATTATGCGACTTTTGTGTCTTCTTTCTATAATCAGGTAAATAACAACGATGGTCCATGAAAAGAAGATCAGGGACTCATACAGGTTTGAAAGCGGGGCGTGGCCAATTCCAAGCTGATAAGACTCCACCCATCGCAGGATAATGCCCACTGTATTTCCGATAACGCCGATGAAGGCTGTCCACGTGGCCAGTTTGGCCAGAACGTCCTTTCTGAAAACCCAGTGAGCAATATAAAAAAACGCAGCCAGGCCATAAACAAAGGTTATAATCGATAATATAATTGAACTATTCATAACGCATCCTTTTTTTCTTAAGTATCGGGCGAATGTTTTGCTACAACTCGACCAGTTTTTGAGCTAGCGTCTTTATCTTTTTATCCATCCCCAATTTGTTTTTGTTGGCAGTGCCTGCAATCATAACCTTGCTTTTTCCCCCTTTTTTTATCACATCGATACAAAGGCGTTGATGAGACATGAAAAAGGTTATGAAGCACCCGACGATGATCATTATGAACCCTGCGTAAACAACCCAGACACCGGGATCGTTGGTAACTTGGAGACCGGTGTAATAACGCTGATTGTATCCAGAGACAGAAATAACCACAGAACCCTTTCTCATCCTGTCAAAACTCGGAAATTGTGCTGGAAGTAACACAAAGACTGGATCTCCATCTTTGGGTGTGAGTGTGCCAAGAAACGCTTCTCCGACATTTTGGCCTCTGAAATCAACGGGATTTCTATAGTCCTTGACAACAAATTTTCCCATACCTTCCGGGAGTTTGATTTCCTGGCCGATAATCGTATTTTGTCTGTAAATCTTTCCCGTCTCCACACTCTGAAAATTCAATGTTACTTCTCTGGGAGGAAGGGGGCCATAGCTGGACTGGAAAAAATTGATCCCCTTGTAACGAAGCGGATCATTCACGATGATATCTTTTTGTAAAACAGGTTTGCCGGCTTCAAAAACTGAAAGCTTGGAACGGAATTCCTTTGGTGAGCCTGAATCGTAAAAACTTACATTAAAGTCGTCGCATCGAACTGTAAAATCCAAATTCTGTAATTGGCCGGTATTTCTTAATCTGATGCTGCTGACGGTTTCGCCTTCCGGAATGTTTACATACCCGTCAAAACCGAAAATAGAGCCAACCAAGGCGCCAACCAACAAAAGCAGAACGCTCAGGTGAACCGTGTAAACGCCAAGGCGGGTCCAGCGCCATTTTTCGGCGAAAATACGTAATCCCTTGTCAGTCTGGTCAACCCGTGTATATCCAAATCGCTTGGAAATAAACGGTTCATAGATTTCTTGAAGGTTTTCGGGGGTGCGCTGGTCGAAAAATTCTTCCTTATTAGAAAGCTTTTTGAATCTTGAAATATTAAACGGAGGGATTTTGACAAATACGATCTTCCAGGTTGCAGACAGCCGATTAATTGAACAGACAATGATATTGCTAGCCAGCAAAATAATCAGAAGATTAAACCACCAGGAATGATACATATCTAAAATGTTAAAAACATCAAGGATTCGGTAAAGGGGCTCACCGAAGGCACTTAAGTATTGTTCAGGGCTTTTGTTCTGGGGTATGAGGGTCCCGATAATGGACGTTGTCGCCAGTAACAGCAAAAGGACCACAGACAATTTAATCGATGTGAAAAATTTCCATAATCGGTTAGGATAGTCCATAAAAGGCGCCAGAAAATTAAAGATATTTTTGAACTCCTCAAACCGGATATTACTTTTCTGCAAAGGTTCTGCAATTAATATATTCGTTTTTTCTTTCATGTCTTGTTCATGCCC
>JAZFVY010000029.1:0-22188 GCA_036447975.1 Desulfobacterales bacterium | reverse complement strand
GGGGTTATCGGAATAATTTGCAATTTATTTAAGCTTTAAATAATCCTGCCTAATTTAACATGTGTTTAATCGTCGCCATTTGGTTTAGGTTCGGGTTAAATAAAGTTGGATCATCTCCCGATTAGTTGTAGCTAATTAAGGCAAGTCAAGTGAATAATCTTTAAGTGAGCAGGTGTGGTTCCAGAGGGTTCAAGGGTTCGAGTGAAATGCTATTGAATTACAAAGAGTTGAATGTCTGGCAAAAGTCATACGAACTCTGTTTAGAGATATATAGAATAACAGCAAAATTCCCAAATGAAGAAAGATACGGTCTAACTTCACAGATAAGAAGATCTGCTATGTCTATTCCTTCTAATATTGCATAAGGATATAGAAGATAGACAACCGTTGATTACATTAGGATGTTTTAAATTTCTTATAGTTCTGTTTTTGAACTGGAAACCCAGATATTATTAGCCGTGGATTTAGACTTCATTGAAAAAGTTAAATTGGGTGCAGCAAAAAAAGACATAGCAGAAATCGAAAGAATGTTAAAAGCGTTGATAAAATCATTAGAAAACAAACACTTGAACCCTTGACCCCTGGAATCCTTGGACCCTCTTCTCCAACTAAATTGGAGAAGAACTAAAAAATATAACATCTGCCTTAATAATAATATATTTAAACTAACTATAGACCGGAAGGAGAATGTCTATGGCTTCACGCCGCGTTCTGGTCTTCGACGATGACAGCGATTTTCTTACCCTCCTAAAAAGCACGCTCGGTGAGTATGGATTTGAAATTCAGGCTGCGGATCCTAAGTCCGACGATATCCACAGAGTAAAAGAGCTAAAACCTGAAGCCATATTCATCGCTGCCGACGATCCCGACAAGCAAGGATATGCGCTTTGCACTAAGTTTAAGAAAACTGTCGGGAAAAAAATTCCGATTATCCTTACCACGTCAACGATCTCACCGCGCAATTTTGCCTTGCACGGAAAAATGAAGATGCGGGCGAACGCTTACCTGGACAAGAGAAGCTTATCCCGCGGTGAGCTCCTGCACAACCTCGATGAGCTAGTCGGATTGGGAACACTGACAGGACCTCTTCCTTTGGTGGACAACGAGGACCTGTCCGACATGGTGGAACAGTCATCTGTCGAAGCAAAGGAGAATACAGATATAATCGATCTGGAAGAGCTTGTCCCAACCTTCGAAATTCTCGATGAGACAATTGAAAGCGAAGATGATACGATCGATTCCGTTCCGGATCAGACAGATGTTATGGATGACCAGACGGTTGATAATGAGGCAAATAGTCACAACGGACTGGATCACCGGTTCGAAGAACAGGAGAAAGAAATCATCAGTCTGCAAAGAGACCTTGAAGATGCGCGTCGTGCCGCCAGGACTTCACCGTTTTCGAGCGACTTTCTCAATCTGCAAGAAGAAGCAGCCCAAAATAATTTAGAGATCGAGCGTCTCAAAAAGAAAATTTACGACATTAAACACGAAATCAGCAGTACGCAGGAGCCGCTCAAGGCGCTGGTGCAGAAATTGACCGAGGAGAATCGGCAGGCCTCAAGCATACTGGCCCAGGAGCAGCAGGCACACCAGCAGACCCGCCAGAACTTTGAAGCTAAGGTCGCCGATCTTCAGCTCACTATCAAGGACACGGAGAGACAGCACGTTGCCCAGTTGTACGACGAAGAAGAAAAGCACAAGTCATATCTTCTCAAAGCCGAGGAAGAGCACAGGCGTGAACTTAAAGACCTCGAAATGAATTTCACCGAACAAATCGCTCAATTAAAAAAGGAGAAATATGACGAGATTGAGTCACTCAGACAGAAAGCGAACGATGAGGCGCAGAAGGCCTCTGAACTCAGACAGAAAGTGAACGATGAGGCGCAGAAGGCCTCTGAACTCAGACAGAGAGCGACCGATGAGGCGCAGCGAGCCTCAGATATGCTGGCTCAGGAGCGGCAGGCGCACCAGGAGACCCGCCAGAATTTTGAAGCCAAAATCACTGAATTGCAATATCAACTCACTGCTGCCATAGAACAGGCGGAACTGGAAAAGCATTCGGCGCACGAATCTTCAATGAAACAGATTCAGGAAGAATTGACCAAAGCCGAGAAAGACCACAAACAAGCCCTCAACGCCCTTGAAGAGAAGTACAAAGCACAAATCGCACAGCTCAAAGACGATAAAAAAGCAGAAATTGATGCGCTCAGGCAAGAAGCAACCGAAGAGCCACAAAAAGTCGCAGATATGCTGGTCAAGGAGCAGCAGTCGCACCAGCAAATCCGCCAGCAACTTGAAGACAAGATCCACGATCTCCAGTCCACCATCAATGACGCGGAAAAGCAGCAAGAAGCCCAACTGCGTGACGAGGAAGTAACGCCAAAAGAAGAAAAGTCCGAAACCGACCTCCGCAAAGACGAGGAAGAACTCGAAGTCGACCCCGAAGCCCCTGAAGAAAAGAAGCCCGCCAAACAAATTTCTCCGCCTCAAAAAGAAAAGAAAGCCGAAATTGAGGAAGAAGAACCTCCCGATGAATGGTTAGAATTATAATAAGATAAAACTCGTGCATAAGTGAGCGAAAAGAAAGAACAGGTGCAATTCTGCATATAAAAGCCGATTAAAATGCGCATATTATTTAACTCACAGTTAAAATGTGCTATTTTGCTGTTCTTTCTTAACGCTCTCTAATACGCTCAAACAGTGACCCGCTTTAAAACCGGATCACCTGAATGCTTTTGGTGTCTTGGTGTCTTTGTATCAAAACACTTGAGCAGTTAAACAAGTTTAATATATGAGCAATGAAGCAGAAACACTTTCTCGTCCTTCCATTCTGGCACCGGCCGGAAACAAGGCTTCATTTCTAGCAGCCCTTGCAGCCGGGGCTGATGCCGTATATTGCGGTCTGAAACAATTTTCAGCGCGCATGGAGGCCAAGAATTTCTCAGTTGAAGAGTTGGTTCCGTTAACGCGTCTGGCCCATGATAAGGGGATAAAAGTTTATGTGGCCTTGAATTCCCTTTTAAAACCCGGCGACCTTGACAGAGCAGGTAGACTTCTTGAACAGTTGAAGCGGTGGGTAAAACCAGATGCCCTCATCATCCAGGACCTGTCACTTGTGCAGCTGGCCAGTCAAACCGGTTTTTCAGGGAGGCTGCACTTATCGACCCTGTCTCATGTAAGTTTTTCAACGGCTCTAAAACTGGTTCAAAAAAATATCAAAGTCGATCGGGTTGTCGTCCCCAGGGAACTTAGCATAGACGAAATCAAGGACCTGGCCCTTGCCTGCCCGAAAGGCCTCGATCTGGAAGTTTTCATACACGGTGCTCTTTGCTATGGTGTTTCCGGAAGGTGTTACTGGAGCAGTTATTTTGGCGGCAAAAGTGGACTCAGGGGCAGATGCGTTCAGCCTTGCCGCAGGGTTTATTCACAAAATAAACAAAGCAAACGTTTTTTTTCCTGCCAGGATCTTAGCCTGGATGTTCTGGTCAAGGTCCTTCTGCCTATTCCAAAAGTGCGAGCCTGGAAGATTGAAGGCCGCAAAAAGGGCCCCCATTACGTTTTTTATACGGTCAAGGCCTACCAGACTTTAAGGGACCACGGAAGTGATCCCAAGATGAAGAGGGTAGCCCTGCAACTACTTTCTCGGGCTCTGGGCCGTACAGGCACACATTATAATTTTCTGCCCCAAAGGCCCCAGAATCCTGTAAAACCTGACATTCAAACCGGCTCCGGCTTGCTGGTGGGAACAATAAAGGGTGCCAATCAAAAACCTTATTTAATCCCCAGAGAGGAGCTGATGCCGGGAGACTTTCTGCGCCTTGGATATGAAGACGAGTCATGGCACGGAATCAACAGGGTCGGTAAATACGTACCAAAAGGAGGTCGCTTTTTTCTGAAGCCTACTTCAAAAAGACGCCCTGCAAAAGGAGTTCCGGTTTTCCTAACAGACAGGCTTGAAAAACCACTTGAGGACATGTTGTCCAAACTTGAAGGGGATCTGATCAAAACACCAGGATTAAAAATTTCCCCTTCAGTGTTTAATGCCAGGCTCCCAAAAAGATCAAGAAAAAGAGTGACGGTCTTTGATCTTCATGTTTACCGTAAACCTGGCAAGGCGAAACCCCGTGACCGGACAGGGCTCTGGCTGCCGATCAAATCCCAAAAAGGGTTGTCCAGGAACTTCGTTACCGGACTCTGGTGGTGGCTTCCACCGGTTATCTGGCCCGAAGCGGAGAAAAAAATCAAGGCGGATATTGATTTTGTCCTCAAAAATGGCGGTCGAAATTTCGTTCTTAACGCCCCATGGCAGATAGCCCTTTTTTCGGTTAAAAAAGGCTTGAACATCTGGGCCGGACCTTTTTGCAACACAGCCAACGTCCTGGCTATTAGCACTCTGGCTTCTATGGGCTTTAAAGGGGTTATTGTCAGTCCGGAACTTAGTCGAGATGATTATTTCCTGCTGCCGAAACAGAGCCCCTTGCCCCTTGGAATTGTTATATCAGGTAACTGGCCTCTGTGTGTTTCCCGCACCTTTTCTGAAAACCTGAAAACAGACAGGCCATTTACAAGCCCAAAGGGCGAAAAGACCTGGGCCAGTAAATTTGGATCTGACTACTGGATCTATCCCAACTGGATACTCGATATCAGGTCCAAACAAGATAAGCTTGAGAAGGCCGGATATTGTCTGTTCGTGCACCTTGTAGAGCCTTTGCCAAAAGATGTAAGACTGAAAAAAAGGCCCGGCTTGTGGAATTGGGAGTTGGGTGTCCTTTAGATTATACCCCAACCCGCATTTCTCATGAAGAATTTATATGGCTTTTATTATTGTTAGTAAATATAAAGATGTTAATCACTTAAATTGAAATAGACGGATAATTTGAGAAGTTACCAGGGAAAGGGAGGATAATGATGAAATCCGTATCAATATTTTCCGAATCAATCGATGTAAGACTTAAAACCGGTCCGGATATTCGCGACATTACATCAGAGCTCGACCGATTGATCGACAAATCGGATATTGGAAACGGAAGTCTTTGCGCCACCATGGTGGGATCAACCGGGTCGATCACCACCATTGAATTCGAGCCCGGAGTCGTGGAGGACTTGAAAAGAGCCATAAACAGGCTGGCCCCTCCCGATCTGGAATACGAGCATGAAAAGGCCTGGCATGACGGCAATGGACACAGCCATGTCCAATCTGCATTGCTGGGGCCTTCTGTTGTGCTGCCTGTTAGAAACAGAAGGCTGAAGCTGGGAACCTGGCAGCAAGTGGTGGCAATCAACCATGATAACCGTTCAAGGGCAAGGACCATTGAGGTGACCATAACCGGAACGACTGGGTAAAATCCATGTAGCTGTTTAGTTCTTTGAGACAAATCGATTTCAAACGAGCTTCAGGTAATATTTTCAAAAAGCTAACGTGTTACAAATCCATTATTGCATTATATAAAGGTGCTTATTAAGGAGTAAATTCTTTATGGATAACAATATGACGCCACTTGAACTAAGCGATACTTTCAAATTTTCATGCTCGGAAAAGGTTCCTTGCTTCAATGAATGCTGCCAAGATCTCAACCAGTTTCTTACGCCCTACGATATACTGCGTTTAAAAAATCGGTTGGGCTTGACATCAGGTCTTTTTCTGGAACGCTTTACCTCTCAGCACACCGGTCCCGAATCCGGACTCCCGATTATTACATTCAAAACAGATTATGATAGCGAACTGCAATGTCCTTTTGTGACCCCATCTAGGTGCAGTGTTTACCAAGACCACCCGTCATCGTGCCGCGCCTACCCTCTAGTCCGTGTTGCATCACGATCCAGAGAAACAGGCCAGATCATCGAACATTATATGCTGTTAAAAGAGCCTCACTGTTTAGGATTTAATCAGGAACAAACTCAGACAGTGGCAGAATGGATAGAAGATCAGGGTATTGCAGTTTATAATCAGATGAACGACATGTTGATGGAAATCATCAGCCTCAAAAATCGTTTTATGCCGGGTAAGCTTGATATCAAGTCGAGTTTACTTTTTCACATGGCATGTTATGATATTGACAAGTTCAGATCTCATATATTTGAAAAAGGAATCTTGGATGACCAGAACCTGGATCCCGGCACATTAGATGCCGTAAAGAATGACGATGTCGAACTTTTAAAACTGGGGTATAAATGGATAAAAAATAAACTCTTTAGCAAAATTTAATAAGGCGTAGTAATTTGGCTTTTTTGAAAACGTGTCCAACAAGTATTCAGGTAATCTCATGGAAATCAAAGACAAAGTAGCTCTGGTGCTCGGGGCTGTTAAAGGGATAGGAAAGGGAATAGGGCTTGTGCTTGCACAGGAAGGGGCTAAAGTCGCTTTAAACTATTTTGACTGGGAAGAAAGTCTTGAAGAAATGCAGCAGGACTTTGCAAAAACCGGTCGGGATCACCTGATTATCAGAACCAACCTGCTAAGGACCGACAAAATTCCGGGTCTTATTAAGAATGTTGTGGATCATTTTGGCCGCCTTGACATTCTGATCAATAACATAGAACGTGGTGGTTGGCCGGTGATTCATGGACCGTATGTCCAGGAACAGTGGGACCTTGAAATGGAAACCACCCTGCGTGCAAAGAGGTGGGTTTTTGAATATGCCCTTCCGCATCTAAAGGCATCCGGAGACGGTGTTGTCATAAATCTTTCTTCTATTGCAGGCATTGTGGGCCGGTCAGGTCCTGCCGGCTATATATTCAATGACGGTTATGCAGCCGCAAATCGTGGAATTTCGCTTTTAACCGAAACATGGGCCCGCTCCGGAGCGCCTAAGGTGCGCGTCAATGAAATCATGTTGGGATTTGTTGAAACCCGGCATGGAGAAAAAACAAGGGGCTGGGAGCTGCTCGGCGATGAGCAGAAAGCATCCCTTATCCACCACACGTTACTGGGACGTATCGGCGCCATTGAGGATGTGGTGAAAGCGGTGCTTTTTATCATAAAAGATGCACCTTTTATGACTGGAAGCGTGCTGCTGCTTGACGGCGGCTATACCCTGGGCGGCGAGGATGTCGCGCTAATGCCTAAAAGGGTACTGTAAATATTGACTTTTGATAATTCCAACACCTTTTTCAACCTGATTCTACCGTAGTTTTAAGTCCCTGGTTTTAAGCCCCCAAACATAAAATTTTACCCACTCAAAACCAAACTTCATCAATTCTACGTCATCGGTCCCGATTTTTTTTAAAAGTGCGGACTTTACCTTATACCGCTTCAAAAAGGTGCTGTTGAATAGAAAATTGCGGAATTGATCGATGTTGTACGTGGCCATGAAAGCCATCTTGCCTTTAGGGCCTTCCAGCCCCTGGCTCCCCCAGGGATCGGTCTGAAACAGACCCTTTAACTCTGACCAGAGGATGGTCATTTTGTTATACAAAACAGCTTCCTGGTCTTGGAACCATGATTGGGTTGTCCACACTTTGCTTTCGTGCTGACCCAGGCAAAAATCGGGCGGTCTGAAAAAATGTACAAGTTCTGTTTTTTTGGTTTCGGCATTGTAAAGAACGCCCTGTTCAACAGGGAAAGTACGGCAGGTATCCGGACGATCAGGATAAACCGAACAGCCTGATTCATTCAAAAAGGGGCAGGTCCTTTCTTTATCTTCCGACATCCGCAGAAGCACTTCAGGGAAAAAATTGGAAGGTCGCAACACAATATCTACATGCCTGTCAAGAAACTGATCTGAAGAGATTTCGAGCCTGTTTTTCAGCCGGATAACATCGTAGGGATATAAAAAAAGATTGAGATTGCGGCAGCATCTATTAAAACAGGCGATCCCCGGATAGCAATGGAATGAAAACGTGTCACCGTCTTCAAGTCTTCTGTCGGGCAAGGTGTCAAGATTTTCTATGTCTACGTACTTCATGTCTATAAAGTGAGCTAAAATTTAAAGATCATTATTAATTTAGCTTTTTGAAAAACGTGCCCCACAAGCATTCAGGTCATCCGGTTTTAAAGAGGGGTACGAGTTTGACACGGTTTAAAACCGAATTAACTGAATGCGATAATGCTTTCAAAGGGCTAAAATGCTACAAGGTGTCAAAATGAACTGAAGTTGACAAGATAGTACAAAGTTCCTTTGCTCATTTATGGTTTGAAACTGGTCAACATCTGTGCGACTGTTAACTTAATCTTTTGTCTCACGCCCACCTCCTGTCTCAGCTCCTTTTCCAGTTCAGCCATTTCGATGTAAAATGGCGTCCGGTCAAACTTAAAAAGCTCTTTTTCCTGGCACTGTTTGGTAAAAGTATCGCAGCCCAAACCATACATTGTGCTCTGACCGGGTCTTTGAAGTTCATGGGGGATACCGTGCAATCTGCATATCATGGGGCGATAATCATACATCAGACATAAACCGCCAAAATTAAGCGGACACATCACCCGCACTGGTATTCCTTTTTCAACGGCCTCATCGGTTTTTCGGCATACTTCAAGCGCCCTGCGCTTTACCTCGACCTGTTTTGCACGATCAAGAGTGCCGTACCCCTCCATAATATAAAGGTATTCCAAAAGGGTATGATGAAAGAAACGGGTAAAGCAGCAATTGTCTTCGCATCCTGTACAATCAAAACCGTAATAATCGGCAGCTTCTTTGTATTTTAGATCCATGGATGCAAAAATTATTTCAAACCGGTATAGAAAAGGTGCGTAGGTATAATGCTGGATTCTGGATAGCAATTCCATAGTCTTATCACAAGATGTTTGCTCGTAAAGAAAACACAGCTTAAAACTGTGGCGAAGGAAATATGATTCTTTCGAAGAGCGTCAGCGCATATCGGTCTGTGATACTGGCAATGAAATCACAAATGATCCTCTCCTTGGGCTGGCCGTAATGATTGCACTCTGACATCTCCATATCGGCAAGTTCTTTTATTAGCATCTTTTCATTGTCAATAAAACACGTGTAAAGTTCGGTCAGAATCTTCTTGGCCTTTACAAATTCACCATGGACATGAGGTGACCGATACACATTTTCATAAAGAAATTGTCTCAATTCGGTCATGGTGGAATAGACTTCATCACTCATATCTAGACACATCTCTTCGTTGCGCACATAAGTTGAAAATACAAGATCCTTTATCATTGTATTGGCACGCTCCGAATGCGTGCGTCCAAGAATTCTTATACATGAATCAGGCACTTGTTCCTGCTTTATAACACCGCTTCTTATAGCATCGTCCAGATCATGATTAAGATATGCCATAATATCGGCAATCCGGACAATATTCCCTTCAATGGTGAAGGCCTGTTCATCTGGATCATCTGGAATAATCTTACCATAACCCTTTGAATGTTTTAAGATTCCGTCGCGAACTTCATATGTAAGATTGAGCCCCTTGCCGTTATTTTCCAGGATGTCGACGACACGCAGGCTCTGTTCTTTATGTGTAAAATCCGGTGAATATATCTCTTTAAGAACAGTTTCTCCGCTGTGCCCGAACGGGGTATGCCCCAGGTCATGGCCCAGGGCAATAGCTTCCACCAGATCCTCGTTAAGACGCATGGCACGTGCTATTGTTCTTGCTATTTCAGCGACTTCAAGTGTATGGGTAAGACGGGTTCTGTACTGGTCGCCCAAAGGGGATAGAAAAACCTGTGTTTTATATTTTAAGCGCCTGAATGCATTGGAATATACAATTCGGTCCCTGTCCTCCTGAAAAACGGTTCTGATGGGACAGGGTTCTTCCGGCCTCTTCCGGCCCCGGGATTCGGCGCTGAGGCATCCAAAAGGAGAAATAAAACCCTTTTCACGTTTTTCAAATTCTTCACGAATACTCATAGCATTGCAATTATTCATAGGCGAAATAATTTGTAAAGAAGTATTTGACGCTTTACATCCTGCGAACCTTCTTTTATTGTCTGTTAAGGGAGGTTTAAATGAAAGAAACACAAAGCCATCATCTCATACTCGGCAAACTGGTCGATTTTATCTCCGGCTCAACCATTCAGGATACTCATGATGAAAGGTACAGACAGAAACTGGCTCGCCTCCTTGTAAATAATAAAGGATACCTTAAGAAGGAAATCGAACCCCGCTGTGATCTTATTGTAAAGGCTGAAAATAAAAAAGCTATTGTCAAGATTGATTTTAAAGTTACCCTATCCGGCAAGATCTGCATGATAATCAAATACGGCCCCGGCTCTCTAGTAACCAGGCACCGCCCTGCTCTTGCAGCATCGAGACTTGCGGCCCCCTATCAGGTGCCGGTGGTTGTTGTTACAAACGGTGAGGAGGCAGATATTATTGAAGGAGCCACAGGCAAGGTAATTTCATCCGGCCTTGAATCGATACTGGGCAGATCCGAACTCTTTGAGAGAGTTGCCGATACACGTTTTAATCCAATTCCGGCCAAACAGGCTGAAATGGAATCGAAAATTATTTATGCCTTTGAAATCGACGACAGTTGCCCATGTGATGATACAATATGCAAATTGTAAATAGGAACTTAATTGCGCAAGATCGATAAAGTTTTGTCTGTTGATTGACTATTGTATTTTTTGGTTAAAAGTGAGCTAAAGTTTAGGAAAGCGCCTTCAGCGCGGCCCATTTAAATTGGTATAATACCTTAGCTTTAGGCACTTTAGATCATTTTAGGCATTTTAAACTTATTTTTTTACCTTTTCAACTGCCCTGTTAGAACCACCTCTTCCGAGTGCAGTTCAGGATGAGGCATAGAAGCTTATTGTTGTTATGAATTATGAACACATCATGGTAAAAGCACTGGACCAGGCAAAAAAAGCACTTGCTGCGGGCGAATTCCCGGTAGGCTGTGTGATGGTACATCAAGACAAGATTCTGGCAACCGGTTCTAGAAAAGGTACCACAGGAGATTTTCCAAATGAAATTGACCATGCCGAAATGATAGCATTAAAGCGCCTGATCGATCTGAAGGTAAATACGGACAAAAACAGAATCGTCCTTTTTACCACCTTAGAACCCTGCCTGATGTGTCTAGGCGCCCTGATTTTAAGCGGTATTAGCGAAATCGTTTACGCCCACGAAGATGTAATGGGAGGCGGTACAAGATGTGATTTGACAAAACTGCCGCCGCTATATAAAAATCATCGGATTTCAATTGTGCCGAATATTTTACGCAAAGAGAGCCTGAAACTTTTCAAGACTTTTTTCCAAAATCCTGAAAACTCATACTGGCGGGGAAGCCTTTTAGCAAGATATACTCTCAGATCGGATATCTTATGAAGGATTTATATAAACAAATGCCACTACCCTATATCAAACAAAATAGATTGCTGATCTGAAAACGCAGTCACGTCACTATCAAATTGAGTGCCGGATTTCAAATTCTGAAATATTGAGTTTTATTTCCTTGCATTTTTTTCTTGCATTTATTAATGTTGTTATATACCAAAGATTTTAGTCCGTTAATAATTAATTTCATAACTTTATGGCAGTCCGCCACTGAACTTTGGCGGATTTCCGCTATCAAGGCACGAAGGAACTTAGAAAATCATATTAAATATTTCTTTTAGTCTTTGCGACTTCGTGGCTAACAAATTACAGCTAAGGAGGTGACGGAATAGTTTTACCGAAACATAAAAACAGGCCAAACAGATCAAATAGAATAAATATCAATAGAAATATCAGGGCAAAAGAGGTCAGAGTAATAGACCCTGAAGGCAATCAGATCGGCATTATCCCCACTTACAAGGCAATTGCTGTTGCAAATGATTTTGGTCTTGACCTGGTTGAAATTTCTCCCAACGCTACTCCTCCGGTCTGCAAGATAATGGATTATGGTCGGTATAAATATGAACTGACCAAGAAGAGGCAGGAAGCAAAAAAGAAACAGACTACGTTTCAGCTCAAGGAAATAAAGGTACGACCAAAGACCGGCGAACACGATCTGCAAACCAAGATCAATCATATCAAAAAGTTTATTGAAAGAAAGGACAAGGTTAAGGTTACAGTCGTTTTCAGGGGACGCGAAATTACACTTACCCAGCTTGGCAAAGATTTGCTCGAGAGGATTATTAACGAAACCGAAGAAATTGCATCGGTGGAGCAAAATCCAAAAATGGACGGCCGCGCCATGGTTATGGTTCTAGCGCCAAAACAATTGTCCAAATAATTTAAGACGTTGAGATATTTGAAAAAATGCTCAATTTTGTTCAAGTTCAAGGAAGGCGAAAATTTTAACCACAGGAATACATTGAGTATTTTGAGGATTGAAATTTGAGTCTGACACAGAAATTGGGCAAAAGGGAGCGTTTTGCAAAGGTCTCAGGTTATACAATCTTCTACTGCAAACCATAAGCAAATCTTTTTGTTACAAAGTATTGTCAAGTTGATTGTTTTTTCATGAAGATGGCGTGGGCTTGTATTTGTCTATGGCTCGCGCCATATGTGTTTGAATTAGAGCTCTTTACTTTACCGTCACAATTTTGGCCTTTTGCGAAACCGTCACAAATAAAGAATTGAAAAAATGGAGAAGAAAAAATGCCGAAAATAAAAACAAATCGATCTGCCGCAAAGCGTTTTAAAAAAACTGGTACAGGTAAAATCGTATTTGCGAAATCACATAGAAATCATATTTTAACAAAAAAAACCACCAAACGGAAACGGTCTTTAAGGCAAAGCCAAATCGTTGACAAAACCAATAGAAAGGGGATAAGGTTGCTCCTTCCGAATAGATAGTGAAGCTCCCCGTCCTAAAGAAGGGATTAAAAGTTGATGTTCACTCTTTGCAGGGTAATAAAAGCAGCTCTGTATTAATGGAGAAGATATATGCGAGTCAAAAGAGGATTTAAAGCAAGAAAACGTCGAAAAAAGGTTTTGAAACTGGCCAAAGGGTATCGCGGAGGCCGTAGCAAATTATTCCGCACCGCAACCGATGCTGTAGACAAGGCACTCATGTACGCCTATCGGGATCGCAGAGTGCGCAAGCGTGATTTCCGTAGACTCTGGATCGCAAGGATTAATGCGGCGACACGCATGAATAATCTATCTTACAGCAAATTCATTCACGGGTTAAAACTTGCCGGTGTTGAGCTGGACCGAAAAGTCCTTGCTGAATTGGCTATATCTGATCCTTCGGGATTTTCCCAGATTGTCGGTTTAGCATCAGAACAGCTCTAACTCGAATATTTTATATGCGGTTATAAATAGAGCACAGCAGTGGAAAAATCCATTGAACAGATTAAAGAAGAAGCACTGAAGGAGCTTGAAGCTGCTTCAGATAGTGAAAGCATCAAAGATATTTCAGTCCGATATCTTGGCCGTAAAGGTGCAGTTACTCGATTTTTGAGAAATATCTCTAATCTGCCTCTGGAAATCAAGCCGGAAGCCGGGAAAAAGGCTAACGAAACAAAAAAAACCTTAGAGGCATTATTCAATAAAGCCTTAAAACAATTTGAAACATCCTCTTATGAAGTATCAGGCGAGATTGATGTTTCACTGCCGGGAAGAGCCATTCATCAAGGATCGTTGCATCCGATTACTCAGATTACCCATCAGATATGCAACATTTTTATCCGGCTGGGGTTTGATGTTGCTGAAGGGCCTGAGGTTGAAACAGATTATTACAACTTTGAAGCCCTCAATATCCCCAAAAATCATCCGGCAAGGGATATGCAGGACACCTTCTACATCTCAAAGAACATTGTCCTACGAACACATACCTCCCCCACCCAGCCCCGGATAATGGAAAAACAGAAACCGCCGGTTAGAATTGTTGCACCCGGCAAGGTTTACCGCTGTGATTCCGACCTGACGCACACTCCCATGTTTCATCAGGTTGAAGGGCTTCTTGTTGATGAAAATGTATCATTCGGCGACCTTAAGGGGATACTGACCACATTTGTCCACCAGATGTTTGACGAAGAGACCAGTCTCAGATTCCGGCCCAGCTTTTTTCCTTTTACCGAACCGAGCGCCGAAGTCGATATCCGGTGCGTAATGTGCAAAGGAAAAGGATGCAGAGTATGTTCAAATACCGGCTGGCTTGAAGTACTCGGTGCCGGAATGGTTCACCCCGCGGTGTTTGAAAACGTCGGATACAATACAACCCGCTATACCGGCTTTGCTTTCGGAATGGGCGTAGAACGGATTGCCATGCTGCAATACGGAATTGATGACATCCGAAAGTGTTTTGAAAATGATTTAAGATTTTTAAGGCAGTTTTAACATGAAGGTCAGTCTAAACTGGTTAAGAAAATACGTTGATGTCGATTTAAATATCGACGACCTGGCTGATGCCCTCACCATGGTCGGACTTGAAGTTGAAGCCTTTTCAGACCGCTACGATTATCTTAACAGTGTTGTCATTGGCCGGATTGTCGAAATTAGCCCCCACCCCAATGCCGATAAGCTGAAACTTTGTTTCGTGGATGTCGGCAGCAACACAATCCCTGTTGTTTGTGGTGCGCCCAATGTCAAAAAGGATATTCTTGCGCCCTGCGCCCTGCCCGGCACCCGTCTGCCGAAAGGAACCATCCTAGAAAAAAGTGTAATCCATGGAGAGGTATCCGAAGGGATGCTTTGCAGCGAAATCGAACTGGGACTCGGTGCTAATAGTGATGGTATTATGGAACTTGACCGGAATCTTTCGGTAGGTGATCCCCTTAACCAGGCCCTTGGATTGTCAGACTTTGCAATAGAAATCGACCTGACACCCAACAGACCGGATTGTCTCAGTATCATCGGAACTGCTCGCGAAATTGCGGGAATTCAGAAAACAAAGGTTAAATATCCTGAAGTCCGCCTGCCGGAATCATTCGATGACATTACCAATTTAACTTCTGTAACGATAATGGACCCTGATCTCTGTCCGAGATATGCCGCAAGTCTTGTTTTTGATGTCACAGTTGGAGAGTCCCCTTTCTGGCTTCAGGACCGCTTGATTTCAGTGGGTTTAAAGCCGATCAACAATATTGTTGATATAACCAATTTCGTAATGATGGAGACCGGACAGCCTCTTCATGCTTTTGACTTCGACCGTCTTGCCGAAAACCGGATTGTAGTCCGCACAGCCAAAAAAGGTGAAACCCTAACCACCCTGGACGGAAAAGAACGCCAACTTGACCCGGAAATGCTTATGATCTGTGACGGTGAAAAGCCGGTTGCCATTGGAGGCGTGATGGGCGGTCTGTATTCGGAAATTGAAGATTCCACAACAAGAATTCTTCTTGAAAGTGCATATTTTGATCCGGTCTGCATTCGAAAAACTTCAAAAAAAACAGGGTTAAATACAGACGCATCACACCGTTTCGAACGTGGAGTTGATCCAGACGTCACCATCACGGCATTAAATCGAGCAACGCAACTTATTGCTGAAATCGGCGGCGGCAAGCTTATTAAGGATGCCATTGATGAGTATCCAAACCCTATTCCTGACAGGATTATCCATCTTAGCGTCAAAGCCTTAAATCGCCGGCTCGGCACTCGTCTTGACGCAATTGAAATTGCAAACTACTTAAAATCGATTGAATTTGGTGTTGAGATAATTGACGATGACAAACTGCAGGTCGCTCCCCCCTCCTGTAGAGTCGACATCAGCAGATTTGAAGACATTGTAGAAGAAACCGCACGCCTGTATGGTTATAATAACATCGAAACAACATATCCACTAATACCGGCCGACCACAGACAGCCCTTAAGAAAGATCGATGTAAGAGATAGGATCAAGGGTCTGATGATCGGTCTGGGGTTTGTCGAAGCAATAAATTATAGTTTTATCAGTAAATTATCATGTGATCGTCTCGAACTCGAACCAGATGACCCCAGAAGACACATGGTAGACATACTAAATCCGCTGTCTGAAGATCAGTCGGTGATGCGAACGTCTCTGATACCCGGGCTTCTAGAAACAATGAACTACAACATCTCGGTTCAAAACAGAAATCTTAAACTGTTCGAGATCGGCAATGTCTTTTATAATACAGGCCAGGAGGACAGCCAGCCTGATGAGGTTGAAATGCTGTCTTGCCTCTGGACTGGGGCAAGGGTCGATTCTGTTTGGTTTTCCAAGGAAATCAAGTGTGACTTCTATGACTTAAAAGGCGTTGTTGAAGAGTTGTTAATGAGTATGGGTATTGTTAACACCTTGTTTACCAGCATGCCGCCGGAATCTTGTTTTTACACTAAACCAGGATATTCGGCTCGGATTTTTGTTGAAAACGATTTGATAGGCCTTGTAGGAGAAATACATCCTAAAGTGTTACACAATTATGATCTAAAGCAAACAGCTTTTATTTTTGAACTCAATTTTGACCAACTTACCACCCTCATGCCTGACACGAAGTCAGCACAGCCCATTCCGAAATTTCCGGCAACGTCGAGGGATATTACACTTATTATAAATAAGAATATTGAAGCGTTCAAGATCCTGAAAGGTGTTGAAAATCTTGATGAAGAACTGGTGGAAAATATTTACCTATTTGACGTCTTTGAAGGTGATCCGATTCCTGCGGGGAAAAAAAGCATCTCGGTTAGAATAACTTACAGATCTTCCAATGAAACTCTGGAAGATGACAAGGTAAATCACATTCATAAAAACATTACAGACAGGCTTATAGAAAAGTTTGATGCAACCGTGCCGGCCGAATAGTCTCCTTTGAAGCTGTTGCCCTTAAAATGCAAAATAACACATCATATCAAAAAGAATTACCAGACAAGCTGTACTTCAAGGTTGGAGAAGTCAGTGCAATAACGGGAGTTCCGGCATATGTTCTAAGATTCTGGGAAACCGAATTTGAAAAAATAAAACCCAAGCGGACTCCTTCAGGCCAGAGACTTTACAGAAAAAGCGATATTGAGCTGATTCTAAGGGTCAAGCATCTACTCTATGAAAAAAAATATACGATCCAGGGCGCAAAGCAACACCTTAAAACCAAACCTGCAGAAAAAATGAAAAAATCTTCAACCATCACACTCGATGAGATCCGCTCCGAACTCGAAAGCATCCGGGACCTTATTTCCTGATAAAACCTGCCTTTTGATTTTATTTTGGGTCAACCCACCTTGACAACTATCAAATAGAACATATTCTGTTCATAAAAACTCCCTGACACTTCAATTTGATTTATTATCGAAATATATTGACAAGGAAACATTTTTGTAATATTTAACATTTGTTAATGTGCGGGCATAACTCAGTGGTAGAGTACAAGCTTCCCAAGCTTGGAGTCGCGAGTTCAAATCTCGTTGCCCGCTCCATTAAAAGTTCGCCCTTTTCGTTGTAAAGGTTTTGGGGTAAAGCTTTTGGCTATGTATGTGTGGTTTGGAGTTAATTTTTTGCTTATGGTTATTTACATGAACAGTTAAAGTTTCTCGATCCACCAAAAGATCTACCTGTACGGAAAGAAACGGGCGACAGCCCGTTTTTTGTTTTTCTGGGAGTTAAGCAAAGAGACAGGTGAAAGGTAAAAGAAAAAAAACGGAATCCAGGGGCAAGAGCCAGAAACATGAAAATTGGTCTTTGGAAAGAAAAGAAAAAATTATTGCCCGGGTAAAAGATTTAATAGAACCTTTGTGTGAAACCGAGGGGATGGAACTGGTGCATCTTGAGTTTCAACGGGAGGCCGGCGGCAGGATACTCCGCCTCTACATAGACAGCCCCGGCGGGGTTACACTTGATGACTGTGTACGTGTAAGCCGCCAATCGGGGGATCTCCTGGATGTATATCTTGAAAACACTGGACCATACAGTCTGGAAGTCTCATCGCCTGGACCGAGTCGTCCTTTGGTGAAAAAGCTCGATTTTGATAGATTCAAGGGAAGCCGGACAAGAATCATGACCGCCCAACCTATTGAAGGGCAAAAAAATTTCAAAGGTGTTCTATTGGGCATATCAGACGGGATTGTAAAACTATCGGTTGACGATAAAACAGTCGCTATTCCATATCAGGAAATTACCAAGGCGCGGCTTGCCGATTAGCCCGAATTTCATAGACCAGAGCGCCATTTACGGGTAGAACTGAATGATAACGGAGAAAACAGATGCTTATAACCGACATAAAACGTGTCGTTGAACAGGTTAGTCGAGACAAGGGTATTGACCGCGAGGTCCTTATCAAGGCTCTTGAGGAGGCTATGGGATCTGCTGCCAGAAAAAAGTTTGGGGCCAAGGTCGATATTGAGGTTCAATACAATGAAGAATCCGGTGAAATCGAAGTTTTCCAGTTTAAAGATGTGGCCGAAGAGGTTACAGAACCTGACATTCAAATCAGCCTTGAAGAGGGACGCAAACTGGATCCGGAATGCGAAGTCGGTGACAGCCTCGGTACAAAAATGGATACTTCCACTTTCGGTCGCATAGCTGCCCAGTCGGCCAAGCAGGTCATTATCCAGAAAATGAAGGATGCTGAAAGGGATGCGGTTTATTCCAGCTTTATTGCCCGGAAAGGCGAAATCATAAACGGAATTGTTCAGCGTCTTGACCGTAATGACATTATTGTTAATCTGGGCCACACAGAAGGTATTCTTCCGTCTCGAGAGCAGGTTCAAAAGGAAACCTATCGACGTGGTGATCGTATCAGAGCATATATCATGGATGTACTTCATGACACACGCGGTCCTCAGATTGTTCTTTCGAGAACGCATCCAACCTTTCTGATCAATCTTTTCAAAACAGAAGTACCTGAAATCAGCGAAGGTATCGTTACTATTATGGGCGCAGCCCGTGAGCCCGGAATCAGGGCGAAATTTGCCGTAACCTCAAACGATTCCGATATAGACCCGGTTGGCGCCTGCGTGGGAATGAAAGGCAGCCGTGTACAGAACGTTGTGCAGGAACTGAGGGGTGAAAAAATAGATATTATCCCCTGGCATATTGATCCTGCAAAATTTGTGTGCAATGCACTGGCGCCTGCTGAAATATCCAGGGTTATTATTGATGAAGAGAACAATGCCATGGAAGTTATTGTCCCTGATGAATTTCTTTCAATAGCCATCGGGAAAAAAGGGCAGAATGTGCGACTGGCTTCAAAACTGACCAAATGGCATCTTGATGTTATCAGTGAAGCACGATACAGCGAGGACATGCGAGAGGGCTACGATTCTCTGGTGGCATTGCCGGGTATTGGAATTAGTCTTGCCGATGCATTGTATGAAAAGGGATTCTATTCTGCTGAGGAACTTAGCAAAGCTTCCATTGAAGATCTAATTCAGATCAGAGGTGTTGCCGAGGGAAAAGCTGCGAAACTGATCGAAGCCTCAAAATATTATACGGAAAAACTTGGCAAAATCGACAAAACACCTAAAGAAGATTTGCCGGATGATGGGGAAAAAGGCGATGAGATTTCAGATGTCTCGAATGTTCAGGAAGTCTCTGAAGAAGATACGGGTGATGGTGAAGACATGTCCGGGCAGGATTCATCATCAGACAAGGTATCAACAGACGACGAGCAAGCACTTTAAGCGCTTAATAATGAATAATGAGATTCGTATTTAGGATTTATTTCGAGTTTAGAATTTCGTTCTTCAAATTTTCCGATTTATCCTGATTAGAAGTTGGATCTATAGAATGTGGGGAGGCCGCATATGTAAAAGTCGCAAAGCAACCAATTTAAGGGGGATGGATGATAAATATCAGAGTATATGAACTTGCCAGGGATCTTAATATGACAAACAAGGCGCTGCTCAACAGATTACGGGATATAGATATTTCCGTAAAAAACCATATGAGTTCTCTGGATAATGAAGCAGTAGCCATGATCAAATCAAATCTTTTTGGCTCACTGGCGGAAAATATCGAGGAAACGCGCGTAAAGTCGACTGTTATCCGCAGACGCAAAAAAAGTGTGCAGCAAGCGCCTGATACGACAGAGGCGACCTCTGAACCGGAAAAGGTTGAAGCTGATGAGCAACCATCTCCCAAAGACAAAGAACCAGAAGAACTGCAAAAGAAAGATAAAATCGAGGATAAAACCGTTAAAAAAATGGAAAAAATGGCTGTAAAGGAGAAAGCGCCTGATGGTAGTGTTGACCAAGCAGTTCTTAAAAAGAAACATAAACCCAAAAAGCCGGTTGAATCAAAACTTAAGGAACCTGCTGATTTAAAGAAATTAAAACCTAAAAAAGTAGCCAGAAAAGCAAAAAAAGATACTCCGGCTAAGATTATAAAGCTACCGGTAAAGCCTCCTCCTGAGAAAAAAAAATCCGAGGTCAAAAAAGATCGGTTTAAAAAGTCAAAAGCAAAAGTCGCCAAAGCTCCCGCGCCAAAGGAAGCTGTTCCTGAAGACAAAGTGCCGCCGAAAGATGTGCCGGTAAAAGATAAAAAGAAAAAGAAATGGACAAAAAAGCCCGACGAAGCCGTCAAGGATAAAAAGTTTTTCAAAAAGAAAATTTCCTTCCGCAAGAAAGAGGTTGTTGAGGGGTCAGACCTTTATGTCAAGGGGTATTCAGGCCGCAAAGGCCGCAAGGGTGCTAGGGATAAGAAGGTCGTTAAACAAAAAACTCTGATAACAACACCAAAAGCCATAAAACGTAGAATAAAAATCGATGACACCATTGCCCTGTCTGACCTGGCAAAGCGTATGGGAATAAAAGCCGGTGACATGATCAAAAAGCTAATGGATTTAGGTGTTATGGCTACTGTTAATCAGACCATAGACTTTGACACTGCCGCCCTTGTTGCCGCAGAATTTGAGTATGAACTGGAAAAAGCCTCTTTTGAGGAAGCAGCTGTTTTAAAGGTAGAAACGGATGACCCGGAAAAGCTCATCCAAAGGCCCCCGGTGGTCACAGTTATGGGGCATGTGGATCACGGGAAAACATCTCTTCTTGATGTGATACGAAAAACCAAAGTTACAGAAAATGAAGCCGGAGGAATCACGCAACACATCGGCGCCTATCATGTATCCACTGATAAAGGCCAGATTGTCTTTCTGGATACCCCTGGACACGAAGCTTTCACCGAAATGCGTGCCCGCGGCGCCAAAGTTACGGATTTGGTCATCCTGGTTGTTGCTGCTGATGACGGTGTCATGCCGCAGACTACCGAAGCCATAAACCACGCCAAAGCCGCAGACGTTCCGATCATTGTTGCAATTAACAAAATCGACAAAGCAAATGCTGAACCTGAGCGTGTTCAACGCGAACTTGCTGATGCAGGACTTGTGCCTGAGGATTGGGGCGGCGACACCATCTTTGTTCTGGTTTCTGCGAAAGAGAATCAGGGAATTGATGATCTGCTAGAAATGATACTTCTTCAGGCCGAAATATTGGAACTCAAAGCCGATCCGGAAAGGCTTGCCAAGGGTTACGTGGTTGAAGCCAAGCTGGACTCGGGCAGAGGTGCGGTTGCCACCGTTCTTGTGCAGCAAGGTACCCTGAAAACTCATGAACCTGTGGTTTGTGGCATACACTACGGCAAAGTACGTGTCTTACTGAACGACAGAGGAAAACAGGTGAAGTCGGCCGGTCCATCAATGCCTGTGGAAATCATTGGTCTTTCCGGTGTTCCCAATGCCGGAGATGAGTTGATTGCGCTATCGGACGAAAAAAACGCCAAGCAGGTAAGCGCGTATCGGATCCAAAAACATCGGTCAAGAGAGCTGGGCAAAACCAGTAGATTAAGCCTTGAAAAACTTTATGAGCAGATACAGGAAGGCGAAGTTAAGGATCTGAACCTCATAATAAAAGCCGATGTACATGGTTCTATCGAAGCCCTTGTGGATTCTCTGACAAAACTTTCCAACGAAGAAGTCAGGATCAATGTGGTCCATTCAGCTACCGGGACCCTGACCGAATCGGATATCTCCCTGGCCGCCGTTTCCGATGCCATAATTATATGCTTTAACATCCGTCCCAGTTCTAAAATTCAGGCGCTTGCCGGTGAAGAGGACGTGGACATACGTTTTTATAATGTAATTTACAATGTTATCAAAGACGTCAAAGATGCCATTGTCGGCATGATGTCGTCTACTTTTGAAGAACGGATCCTGGGAAAAGCTGAAATACGCGAAGTGTTCCACATTCCCAAAATAGGCGCCGTCGCAGGTTGTTATGTGACCGAAGGAAAAATGGAGCGGGGACAGCTTGCACGGGTTCTCAGGGATTGGGTTGTCTTTTATGATAGTAAGATTTCTTCTCTTCGTCGTTTCAAAGACGACACCAAAGAAGTCCAAAGCGGTTATGAATGCGGAATCGGCATTGAAAATTTCAATGACATCAAGGTTGGTGATAT
>JAZFVY010000028.1:0-4355 GCA_036447975.1 Desulfobacterales bacterium | reverse complement strand
ACGATACCTGCCGCACCCATACTTTTAAGCTGGCGGTTAAGATATGCAATAGCGCCTTCTTTAATAGCCCCGGAAATCTCCTGCATCTTTTCATCTCCGGCAGGCGCACTCTTAACGACTGCGGCTAGGATAACAGCAAAAATTACTCCAACGGCACCGACCAGCGTGCAAATCAACGGAATATTGTTCATTTCCTTCCTCCATCTGAAAACTTAGCTTGAAATTAAAATTCTTTTGTTGTTGAACCTGTTCATCCCTTCCTTTGTACCTTTACAAAGGACTGTAACGACGGCATCCCGAGCCTTTGTGGTGATCTGATCAAGAACCTCTTTTTCCTTTGCACTAAACCCGTTCAAAACATAGTCAGCAGTACTGATACCGGCCTCAGGACGCCCGACACCGATGCGAAGACGCACAAAATCACCTCCGCCAAAGGCATCCATTAACGATCTTACACCTTTGTGTCCCCCATCCCCTCCTTTCTCATTTATTTTTAATCTTCCTAAGACAAGGTCTATGTCGTCATGAATTGCCAACATGTCCTCGCATAATATTCTGAAGTAATTTGCGATTTTCCGCACCGGAGGCCCGCTTAGGTTCATAAAAGCCATCGGTTTTATAAGTATTATCTCAACACCGTCTACGAATCCGCGTCCGAATATGGTGTCAAACTTTCGTTTTACAAGGGGAATAGAAAAAGCTTCTGCAACTTCATCCACTACCATGAACCCGGCATTATGACGGGTTTTCAGATAGGCATCACCCGGATTTCCCAGCCCGACCACCAGGCGTAATCGTTTTTGCGGCATAAATAAAATCCGTATAACTATTCTTCATCACCGGCCTTAGGTGCTTCTTCCACTTCTCCTTCAACTGCCGCCTCTTCTTCCTCTTCCTCTTCTTCGGTCGGTTCTTCCTCTTCTTCAATCTTCGGGCTGAGTAACGTTACAACCGTAAAATTCTCATCCTCTAAAAACTCGATTTCACCTTCCTGGGAAATATCTCTGACATGGATCGAATCTCCCATATCAAGGTCCGCAATATCAATCTCAATCGACTCCGGAACCTCGAACGGCAGGCACAATACCTCGATCTCACGCCTAATGATCTGCAATACGCCGCCAAGCTCTACGCCTATCGCCTTACCTGTCGTTACAATAGGGACTTTTACCCTGATCTTACGATCCATGGCGATTTCATAGAAATCGATATGCAGGAAATCCCTCGAAACCGGATGGATTTGCAATTCCTTGACCATGGCGGACCTGGTGTATGTTTCACCGTCTTGAATAACCAGGTTTAAAAGAAGCTGGCCGACCCTGCTATTTTTCAAAACTTGGTCGAAGTCACTAATATTCACGGAAAGCAAGACAGATTCTTTTCCCGGCCCGTAAAGCACAGCAGGTATCTTCCCTGACTGCCGCATTCGGCGTGCAGGACCGTTGCCCACCGTTGTCCTTATATTCGCATTTAATTCTAATAACTCCAAATATATTTCCTCCCTGAAAATACTCTTTTATACAAAAAGAGAGGTCACAGAATCTCCCCTGAAACTACGGATGATTCCCTCTCCCACAAGCATTGCAATCGAAAGCACCTTTATCTTGTCACAGGCCCGGGCATTCTTTTTTAAAGGAATCGTATCTGTCACAACCACGGTTTTTAAAACCGATTTCTCAATCCGTTCAATCGCCGGACCTGACAGCACAGGATGGGCGCAAGCAGCATGGACCTCATTAGCACCATTTTTCATGATAGCCTCGGCAGCCTCGGTCAACGTACCGGCTGTGTCAACCATATCATCAAGGATAACCACATCCTTTCCAACAACATCGCCGACTATAAACGTCGCCTTGGCCAGGTTGGGAGCATCCCTACGCTTATCAACCACTGCGAGTCCGGCATTTAAGCGCTTTGCATAAGCTCTGGCACGTTCAACCCCACCTGCATCCGGAGAAACGATCACAAGATCCTTATTAAAATTATCCCTTATATAATCGATAATAACCGGGGCAGCAAATAGATTATCCACTGGAATGTCGAAAAAACCCTGAATCTGCCCGGCATGCAAATCCATAGTAATGACCCTGTCGGCGCCTGCAACCGTCAGCAGGTCAGCAACAAGTTTGGCGCTGATCGGAACTCGCGGGGCCACCTTCTTGTCCTGGCGTGAATATCCGTAATATGGTACTACTGCCGTTATCTTGGCAGCCGATGAACGCTTCAATGCATCTATCATCAGAAGCAGTTCAACAAGGTTCTCGTTCACCGGCGGACATGTCGACTGGATGATAAAAACTTCTTTTGCTCTTACATTTTCATCGATTTCGATCTGGATCTCACCGTCACTGAATCTCTTAACCTTGTCACCGCCAAGAGGTACATTGAGATAATCACATATTTTTTTTGAAAGGGCAGGGTTTGAATTGCCCGAAAAAATTATAAAATTATCCATATTTATTGCTTGACCATTTCAAAATTAACTAATCTGGCTGGGGCGGGAGGATTCGAACCCCCGAATGCAGGAACCAAAATCCTGTGTCTTACCGCTTGACGACGCCCCATAAATTATATGGTCCAAGATCCAGATTGTTTCATGCATCATATATCCTGTGTAATCATATCTGCATGATAAATCTGCCATTTATCGTTCTGAGAAAGGGTCTGTCCAGCCCTTCTGGACTTGTCAAAATCAGAAAAAAGGCCGAATACTGTCGGCCCGCTTCCTGACATGAGAGCTCCCAATGCTCCCTGACCTATTAGCGCCTCTTTTGCTGCAAAGATGGCGGGATACTTTGATGCAACAACGGTTTCAAGATCATTGCACAAATGGTATCTAGGATCAAAACTATGATTATTCAAAAGAGTATAACTAAGTTTATTTTTACATTTTGTCAATCCCAAATTCAAACTTTTATAAACCTCGGCTGTTGAAACACCGAATCCAGGAAAAACCAACAATATTTTTAGTTTTTCAAGCCCCTGGTAAGCTTCCAGTTTCTCACCTATTCCCGAACCTATCGCCGGTTTCCTGAAAATGAAAAAGGGTACATCAGCCCCGATCGAAAGCCCCATGTGCATTAGTTCATCCTGAGAAAAAGGATACCCGTAATATCGGTTTAATCCTAAGAAAACGGCAGCCGCATTACTGCTTCCCCCACCAAGACCGGCTGCAACCGGTATTTTTTTTTCGATAGAAATTTTTACGCCTTCATTTTTGTTCAGTGTCTTTAAGAAAAGACTTGCAGCACCAGAGGCAAGGTTTGTTTCATCTTCCGGGACATTAGGGTGAACACAAGCAACTGTTGTTTCCTTGGCGCCAAAGACAAGTGAAACCGTATCGTAAAGTCCGACACAGCACATCAGGGTAACCAGATCATGGTAACCGTCGATTCTTCTTCCTGTAATCTGCAAAAAAAGGTTTATTTTAGCAGGTGAAAGAATCTTCATATGGCCAATATCTTTTTCCATATTCTTTTTCGGTTCAATAACACGGTATCACCTACAAATGACAAGCCCAGAGCAAGAAATTGGTTATAAAATCGCTCCTACTCTGGGAGCACTGCCGCTTATCCTTTTTCTTTGACATATATCATCCTCAGGTCATATAGAATGTTTTTCAGCATGTTCTCTTCATCCTCTGTTAGATTCCCCCGGGTTTTCTCTTCCAGCATGCCTAAAATGTCAATAGTCTGTTTTGCAAAAGCTATATTTTTAACCTTTTTGCCTGTGGTAGGGTCTTCTATTACTCCAAGCTGCACCAGCACAGACGTATTCAAAGAAAAAATAAAGGTGGCAAAATTTATTTCAGGCAGCTGGTACTCTGCTTCAGGCTCCTCGGGTGTGGCCGCCTCTTCTGATTCTCTGGCCTCAGCTTCCTCCTTTGTGGGTTCCGTCTTGTCTTCTTTTACCTTTTGCTCCTGATCCTCTTCCGCGAAGATTCTCTTGTCTTTAATAATAAAATCTTTTTTCTCCGGCATGCCTAATCTCCTATTTATTTTCTGGGTTAATTATATCCCGAATTTCCCTCGACCAGCATTTTTCTTGAGATATTCGGGATAGCTTGATACAATCCTAATTGATCGCAAACAAAACGGGAGAAATGTTTTATCTGCTTAATTTTATTATGCATTCTGTAGGTTTGGATGTATTTCCGCAACTATTCTATAAATGATAAATACATTTTTGAGCAAAATCCCATTTTGTTTACGATCAATTAGGGTACAAATTAGATAGACTGTATATAAATAAAAATAAATTTAACAGAGATATTAAATCTTTTCAAGGGGATTCAAAACAATATAGCCTGGATTTAAGTTGAACATTATTTGCAAGGCATTTATAAAGATCTCGTT